>NZ_DAMAUC010000036.1:0-40518 GCF_032079385.1 Anaerocolumna sp. | reverse complement strand
ACTATTAAAATTTTATGTCAGTTTTTTGAGTTTACACGGACTTTGAAACGGTCTCCATCATCAGATATTGCATCATGATACTGCACCTTGAGCCTGGGACTTACCTTACAAATCATTTTTAAAAATGCCTAAGGCAAGTCCGCTTAACTTAATACAGTACCATTCTAAAATATATTTTCGATTTCATTATTAAAGTTTTGTTAATTTTAAAATTTATCGTTACTCACTGAATTCCATGGATATACTTATTTTTCAATGTTCACCTACTCTACAGGCTGCTTTATTCCGAAAGATTCCGAGAGACAATATAAGTGATACTTCACTTATAAATTCTGAATGATTATTTTATTTCTGCCGGTTGCCCGCACTCAGATGCTTCACCTTTTAAGATGTCAAGTCCATGTCCTAATCCATCTATAATAACTTCCAGATTTTCTTTTACACCTTTAGGACTTCCGGGAAGATTGATAATTAGTGTACCTCCTCGAATGGCTGCAATACCACGGCTTAACATGGCATGTTTTGTAATCTGAAGGCTGTAATAACGCATTGCTTCCCCTATACCAGGAACCAATCGTTCTGCAACTGCAAGAGTAGCTTCTGGGGTTACATCTCTTTTAGAGAATCCAGTGCCTCCAGTTGTTAGAAGTAAATCCACTTTATTATTATCGCACAAGTCTATCATTTTCTGTTCCAGCTGTTGCTGTTCATCTGGCAATATCTCGTATTCTGTTACTTTCCAGCCTTGGTTTTCAACAATCTCACGTATAACGCCACTGCTAGTGTCCACACGTTGTCCAACAGAACCTTTGTCACTAGCTGTAATGATGCCAACTCGAATCATTTTGATGTCTCCCTCCCATCTATAGTATTTTCTTCACTCAATGCTAAAATTATGCGTTAGCTCCTTCTGTGAGAATAACCATTTCATCTCCTTCGGAAATAGTCCCTCCGTGTTTTACTATCGCAAATACACCTTCTCTAGGCATAATACAATCTCCAACTCTTTTATAAATCTCACAGTGGGAATGGCACTCCTTTCCAATCTGAGTCATTTCAAGAACTACATCATTACACTGAAAGACAGTTCCGATAGGAAGGTTCTTAAAATCAAATCCATCTACAATTAGATTTTCACCAAATGCACCGTCTTCAACCTTAGCACCACGCTCATTAAATGCATCTATCTTTTCTTTTGATATTAAACTAACCTGTCTATGCCAGTTACCTGCATGAGCATCTTTTTCTATACCATAATTCTCAATAAATGTAGCAGTATGTACATTTACTTTTTGAGTACCTTTTTTTTCACTAATACAAACTGCAATAACTTTTCCCATATTTATAACCCTGCTCCTTTCATAGGTTGAAAAATGGATTCTTTCAGCCTTCCAAACATAATGCCCCATTGCGGTATCTCAAATAATGAAGCAGGAGGATTTTTTTCTTCACACTTGCTCCCATTGCATGCCATGTCTGCTTGCAGATGCGGCACTGCCATAAATCAGGGGGTGTGAATTAGGTATTTCAATAATTCACACTTGCTCCTATTATCCGCCTATTTGAGACATTCTGCGGCTTTCCAGTTCCTGGTCTATATTTTTACTAATATCATTTTGGATATTAGATAAATTATCTTTCTCTTTATTAACAACTTCATTAAAATGATGTTCCTTCGGTTTATGGGAGATGGCTTCCCGAATCGCCCCTATAAGTTCCTCATCACTGATTCCCTGTCGCATTAAGGATTTTAAATCAATGCCATTGGCATATTGAAGGCAATTTTTCAAATATCCTTCTGAGGTAAGCCGGACACGATTGCAGGAATCACAGAATTGATGGCTTATTGCGCTGATAAATCCGATTTTCCCTTGAAATCCTTCCAAACTGTAATAATGGCAAGGGCCATTTCCTATAGATGTTTTATAGGGTGTGAGAGTTCCATACTCTTTTTCTATGATTTCTTTGATATTCTCTTCTGTCAACCCCTTTAAATCTTTCCCCAGCCCAATTGGCATAACTTCAATAAATCTCACATGAAGTTTCTGATTTTTTGCAAGAGAAACCATTGACAATATGTTATTATAATCCTCTCTTAAGGGAACACAATTTATTTTTAGGGCAATATCAGTGTACTTAAGTGTTTCTTCTATTCCTTCCAAAACCTGATCTAGTTTACGAAATCTGGTCAGTTGTTCAAATTGATCCGGATCTAAAGTATCAAGGCTTACATTTACCGCGTCAATACCTGCCTGTACCAAATCTTCTATTTGTTCCGCAAGTAAGATTCCATTGGTAGTAAGGGTAACATTTTGTATGCCGCTGATATTCTTAATCTCCTTCACCAAATAAGACAGATTCTTTCGAACCAAAGGTTCTCCTCCTGTCAGCTTTACCTTGCTCATACCCAAACTGGCAAAACACTTACAGAGGCGAATAATTTCTTCATAAGTTAATATATTTTCATGTGGTATGAATTCCATGCCTTCTTTTGGCATGCAATAAATACATCTTAGATTACATCTGTCCGTAATGGATATACGAATATAATCAATAACTCTGTTATAATTATCTACCACCTAATCGCCTCCTCCCTATACTCAAAGCAGCAGGTATATCTATCTCTCTTTTGCGATTTTAATCTCAATAAGATCAGCTTTCACTATTACGTGAATTTAAATTAATGAAAGTACCGCTTTTTCCTCCGGTTTTCTGAACCAGATGTATATTTGTCATCTCCATCGATTTATCAATAGCTTTGCACATATCATATATGGTCAATAAGGCAATTTGAACACCGGTTAGTGCTTCCATTTCAACACCTGTTTTTCCTTCAACTTTAACGGTGCTTATAACAGTAATGGAATTATTTTTCTGATCTATTTCAAAATCAATGCTGCACTTTTGAATCATTAGGGGGTGGCACATAGGAATCAGCTCCCAAGTCCGTTTAACAGCCATAATTCCTGCCACTCTTGCCACTCCAAGCACATCGCCCTTTTTAACTTCTTTATTCACAATGGCATTCATTACCGCATCATTTACCAGAATTCTGCCTTTTGCTATAGCAGTTCTGGAGGTATCCTGTTTACCTGATACATCTACCATGATTGCATTCCCATCATTATCAAAATGATTTAACTTATTCTCCATAAATACTCCTTACTATTAGGACTTATTAAAGGTTTCTTATAATAAGAGAATCTCAACCTCACTGCCCTTATACAATTCCCCGCTGCCTGTCGGTATATCTATCAGGCAATTACATCCAGCCATAGATGCCAGCATACCGGAGGAATGTTTTGCAGCAGGGGGGATGGATACCTTTCCCTCTTCCATTTTTCCGCGTATAAATCTCCTGCCATTACTTATTTTTATGAAATCATCCTCTAATACTGCTCTTTTTCTCACTGTATATAAAGATTCATCCCTGCCTGCCTTGGCAAGGTATGGTCTTACTAATAATTCAAAAGTAGTAGCTGCTGCAAATGGATTACCGGATAAATGAAACATAGGTACTCCTTCATAAATAGCAAACATTGCTGGTGTGCCCGGCTTTAAATTCACTTTCCAAAAAAGTCTTTCCGCCTTAAGTATAGGTAATACTTCATGGAATATATCTTTATCACCTACGGATACGCCCCCAGTAGTTATAACAAGATCCACCCTTTCACAGCTCTGTTTTATTGCATCGGCAACTTTCTCCGGCTCATCGGATAGATGCTTTGCAATAACGGGAGTAATGCCAAACTCACAAAGTCTTGCATATAGCATTAACAGATTGGAGTCATATATTTTTCCCGGTTTTAATTCTGTCCCAGGCTCTATCAGTTCGTCTCCAGTTGCAAATACTGCAGCTCTTAATTTATCATATACTTTTACCTGCTCAACACCTAAGGAAGATAGAATTCCTTGTTCAATATAGGTTAGCTTAACACCTTTTTTCAGTAGAAGGGTACCCTTCTTTACATCCTCCCCTTTAAAGCAGAAATTCTCATACTGTTCTAATTCTCTGTCAACCAATATGAGAGTATTCTCCTCATTAAATCCTCCATTTATGTCCTCCAGCCGTATAACACAGTCGGCTCCATCAGGTATAGGTGCTCCTGTCATAATTCGGACAGCTTCTCCTTGATTTAATGTCCGGCTACAGAAGCCTCCCGCATAAACGGTATCAATAACCTGAATAGGTTTTGGCATTTCCTTAGAAGCCCCCACCAAGTCTTTGGAACGGAGAGCAAAACCATCTAAGGGAGAACGATGAAAAGGCGGATTATCAAAAGAAGCATATATATCTTCAGCTAATATTCTCCCATTTGCCTCTTTGGTAAAAACAAACTGGGTCCTTTTCATCCTGTTTCCGGTATTTAAAATAATTTCAACTGCCTGTTCCAATTCTATTCCTATTTGTTCCATTCTTACACGCCTTTCCCGAAGCCGCATTCTGGGAAAGTACAGACTTTACAGCTAAGACATAGCCCGCCATGTCCCAATTTTACCAAATCCTTTTTCTCTATTTTTAAACCTGCTGCAACTCTTGGGAGTACCAAGTCAAAGATCGTTGCTTTTGCATACATAACACAACCCGGCAGTCCCATAATCGGGGTTCCATCTTCAAAATATCCCATTAAAAACATCGCACCCGGCAATACCGGCGCACCATAGGAAATAATACCGGCTCCACTTGCCTTGATAGCACCAGGGGTACGGTCGTCAGGGTCTACGCTCATTCCACCGGTACAGACAATCAAGTCCACACCTTTTTCCTTTAATTCTTTAATTGCCGTCACAATGTTATCCATTTCATCATTTACTATAACGTGTTCCACTGTTTCTATATTATACTGGGATAATTTATTCACAACCACAGGGGTAAAGGTATCTTTGATACGTCCATAAAATACTTCGCTTCCTGTAGTTACAATACCTGCCTTTCTCTTTGGGTATGGCAGCAGTTTTAACAAAGGTTCCGGTCCTGCGACTTCCTTAACCTCATCCATTTTTTCTTTTTCTATTACTAAGGGAATAATTCTGGTTCCCGCTAATTTATCACCTTTTTTTACCGGATAATTGGTATGTCTGGTTGCTATCATCATATTATCCATGGAATTAATGGCTTCCAATCTATCCACATCAACTATAAACAAACCGTCACATCCGGCAAATAACTCAATTTTTCCCTCTTTCGTTTCCGAACGAGTCATATTCTCATTTTTACAAACATCGTATAAAATTTCTGCTGCTTCATCTTCATGCAATAAATTACTATTTTTCTCCCATACATAAAGATGTTCCTTGCCTATGGATAATAAAACCGGTATATCCTCTTCTTTTACTACATGACCTTTATGAAATGCCACACCTTTTTCTACATCTTTAACAATTCTTGTAATATCATGGCACAGTACATGACCCACTGCATCTAGGGTGTTGATTAATTTCATTATGTTACCTTCCTTTCCCGGAGAGACCAGAGATTAAAGCTTACTGGCCTTAGCTTCTAAGGCTGCATACCTGCTCTTCTACAATGTAAAAAACTGCCTTCTCTATTACAGAAAAGGCAGTATGAAGACTAGAGTCTGCTCCTGCAGTCTCTAACTAAATACTCCTTTTCAAACACGGAAGGCTGATGCGTTTCCACCTCAACCCAAAAGCAAATTCTTTGCTTAGGCGAAGCATCCTAGAATTCTCCTTAGATGCTTTTGCTCGGAGTTTATTATTAAATTGTATTCGTTAATAATTAGTCTATGAAATCATCCTCATGTGCTAATGCCTTGGCATACTTTGGTGTCATGAATTTTGTAGAGAATAGAAAATCAACATTTTTGTTATTGGTAAATCGTTCTATATCACTATTTTCTTCTTTACCGGAAAGAACCGAACAAGCCCTTTCTATCTGAGGTCTGCTTGCATAATAAGGATGTCTTTCAAAGTAGGTGATGGGAGTTGGCGCCGGATATGTTTTACTATTAAATCGTACCATATTGACTATGGTGGTGACCAAGTCTTTATCTTCTACTAATGATGTTATCATAGCATAATTATCGCTCATATTCAACTTTGAATAAAAATATTTATCCTTCTGACCTTCCTTATATACAATGTCTTTACAGGCTTCATCTTCCTTTATTTCCATAAGAAGTTGATCTACCTCCTCTATCTCTTCTTTTAAAGAAGCATATTTGGTTAAATTACCGGCAGCTGAGCGAAGACGTATATAATCTGCCAACTTCCTTGCTTCTGACATTTCTTCTTTTTCAGCTTCGTTTTGATCTTCAGGTTCCACAACATCTGCAAATTCATCTTCTGCATCAGGCAAAGCAGAAAGGTATTCCAGTAAATCAGGTTTTTCCGTAGATTTGTTGGAATCTCCTTCTTCAAGCTCGGCTGCAGGCACTGTTGACGCTTTGTCACCCACATTTACTGAAGCTTTACTCTCTGTAACATCCTTAATTGTTTCTTCTGATGAGTTATTTGCAGCTTTATCGATTTCTTCAATCTTTACAAAACCCGGTTTCTTTCTTCCAAATAACATGTTAAAACCTCTTTCTATGTACCAGCCTCCTATATCAAGGCTGCACTATCAATAAATTATTGAACTAAATATAATGATTTACCTTATTTATCTAGGAAGAATTCCTCTAGCTTCCAAATCGTCTGCCATATCTCCTAGACCAAATTTCTCAAGAGTTTTTCTGGTAGGAATACCGGTTTTTACATCCCAGCCCATTTCTTCATAGAAATAGTCCTTTGCAAGTTCCATATCTTCACGGCCCATCTTATAAGTTCCTTCTTCAAATGCTTCAAAATCAGGATCTTGATCAAATACCCAATCAGGAATCGCATCGTGTGTGTCACGTAGACTAGTATCTCCAAAGGCAATATTAAACGAAATTGCTGTCATAGCACGAAGCATTTGCGATATACGTTCTGATGCAAATTCAAGACTTTCCCTTGTATAGTTTACACCAGTAACAGCTGCCATAAAGTCGGCTTCCAGATTTAAATCACCAACATAATTTCTTTCTTTAGACGGTGATTGTGTCATTGGCCACATCCAGTTACATAAAGTAGCACTATCGTGGAATTGTTTTCCGTTAAATGCCCATTTAGCTACTTTGGCTTTATTACGGTTCATAGGAGCATAAGCTTTTTTATTATCGTAACAGCCTTTACCAAAGAAGCCTTCCATGGTTGCTTTCGTTACTTCGTAAGGAGCGCCGGAATTCTCAACATTGGTTAAATGATGAATCATACAGTCACGATTGTACATTAGGTTGAATAACAAACCGATTTGACCGGAATCTTCATTTGCATGATGTTTTGGATAACCATTATAAGTAATGTTAGTGTTGTTGGAATCCACCTTATCAAAGTATTCTTTTCCAAGTTTCCATTTTTCAACCATGGCAAGTGTACCTTCACCTAAAGTTGCAAGTTCGCCTTCTTTATAAGCAATACGGCGAATAATTTCTACAGCCCAGCGAGGATCACTGCTCTTTTCCCATTCCCAGGGAAGGCTGTCATATTCTGCTTTCGGAAGCACTTCTTTAATCTTGCCGGATACACATAACCAGTTAAAATCTCTATAAAGGTTGGCATAGTTACACCATAATCCCATATCATCCAGTGCATGTGATGTCGCGCCGCTCATAACCAGGCTTGCATCTCCTTCATATTCAAAATCTTTAACACCGCTTGGATAAAACATAAATCCATAAAGGATAGGAACACAAGTGTTGGATACATGAACGGGAAGATCAAAATCTGCAAGAGGATCCATTTCATATTGGGTGTAACAGCGAATTGGACAAGAAGTACATCCGCCTTGCTTTATTATGTAATTCGATGCAACTTCACCATGGTCAAATACACCTTTTAAGCAGCGATATGCAATCTTATTAATATCGCCGCATGGCTGTTCTCCCATGTCAATAGGTCCACCTTCTGCTTTCTTCCACTGACGGCCGGGAGCACCTGACCAACGATTTTTTCCGCCTACTGCAGAATATTCTGCCCAGCTTTGAGGAACTGCAGGAACGTTATGATTGTTGTTAGCACCAATCAGATCTTTTAGCATGTAGTTATTTAACTCCATTAATCTTTGAGGATCTGCAACTTTAACCGAGCCGGTTCCACGCACTGCAATACCTTTTAATTTTTTACTTCCCATTATGGCACCGATTCCACCGCCCCCTGAATTACCGAAGGAAGTATTAATGGTGGAATAATTCACCAGGTTCTCCCCTGCAGGGCCAATAGCTGCTGTTTCAAACTCACGGCCATTCTCTTCCGTCATAA
The DNA here is from genome assembly GCF_032079385.1 of Anaerocolumna sp. Lineage (NCBI taxonomy): Bacteria > Bacillati > Bacillota > Clostridia > Lachnospirales > Lachnospiraceae > Anaerocolumna > Anaerocolumna sp. The sequence continues at coordinate 32,217 of NZ_DAMAUC010000036.1, read as the reverse complement.
TTCTATTGGCCTCAAAAGTTCCTTTTCCCCAGATATGGGATGCGTTTTCTAAGGTTACTTTATCATCGTCTATCTTAAGATATACCGGTGCAGAAGATTTACCTTCTACTACAATGGCGTCATAACCTGCATATTTAATACGTGATCCAATATGTCCGCCCATATGTGCATCAATAACGGAGTTTCCTTTTGACCATGGTGATAAGAAGGAAATATTCATTCTTCCTGAACATGGTACACTGGAACCTGTTAATGGCCCTACTCCCATGACAAATTTGGATCCTTCATCATATGGTTTTGTTTCTAAAGGTACTTCTTCATATATAATTCGGTAGCCCATACCCATGCCACCAATATAATCCTGGTATCTTGTTGAATCTTCTGTTGTAATTTTCCCTGTCGTTAAGTTAACACGAAGAATTTTTCCAGCCCATCCGTATGTTGCCATAATTTATCCCTCCTTATACAATAGCTTGAGCAGCTGCAGTTACTTCATCCCAAGAAATGATAGCCAAAGCACCGCTTGGACATCCTGCTGCGCACGCACCACATGCAATACATTTGCTTGATTTGTTTGTTTCCGGATTCACGGCTGGCATATGCCATGGACAGGCTTCTACACAAGCTCCACAACCAACACATTTGGATTCATCTACCACCCTTGTCCCTTGACCATTAGCAATGATGGCCTTTTGAGGACATGCATTTCCACAAGCAGGATCTTTACATTGACGGCAGGTATCCGGATAGTATGTAAAACTGCCATTATACATTCCGTCTTTTCCATGAATATGTAGGTTACGACTTACTTTAACTCTTGAAATATAAGTAGATATTTCCCCATCGTTTACTAATGTACAATTGTTTTCGCATCTTTCACAACCAGTACATTTTGCAGAGTTTACCACTAGTAGGCCTTGAGGGAGTGCCCAGGTTGCTACTTGTTCATCATCAATTTCTTGCTGCGAGCAACCAAATAGGGAAAGCATTGTTGCAGTAACAGTAAGTCCTGCTATGCTTTTCCCCGAAACTTTTAAGAATTGCCTCCTTGTCATTTGTTTGTCAAAGAAGCTCTCCTTTACATCGTTAGACATAAAAAAACCTCCAATCTAGTAATTTTATTATATTTATGTCTCTTTCATATTGCATTGAACTCCACCCGCTAAAATACAGGAAAGTTCAAGCCCTGTGCAATATTTTTTAACTTCTTTATTGTATATCGACATAACATAGTTAGTCAATATGATTTCGTTATTTTTTTAACATTCTGGACAAATATTTATTGATTTTATAGTATATCTAATGTATAATAATGTAGAACTTAAAACTGATTTAACAAATAAATGGAAATGAGGTAATTGTTATGTTTGGAAGATTGGGACCTTTTGAATTAATTCTAATCCTTTGTATTGCTTTGGTTGTCTTTGGACCTAGTAAACTTCCGCAAGTTGGACGTTCTTTGGGAGAAGCAATTCAAGAATTTAAGAAGGGTACTTCTCAGGTAAAAAAGGATCTAAATAGCATTACAGAAGATACTATAGAAAACGACAAAAACGCTTAAGGTGACAGATATGGATTTAACGAAAAAGACCAATAAACTGGTGGAACATTTGGCTGCACTTAGGAAAAGGTTAATCATCATTTTAGTTGTAAATATTGGTGCTGCATTGGTCTGTTATCAATTTGCGAGAACTTTGATACAATACATTTTAAACTTAAACCCGGGGATGCAGTTCGTATATCTATCACCCTCTGAGAACTTTATGGCATGTATAGAATTAGCACTAACCTGTGCTATTGTCTTATGTTCCCCTATAACTATTTTACAGATTTGGATGTTTGTATCCTCTGGACTTTATAAAAAAGAAAAACTATACGTCCTTTTATCCCTGTTTTTTGGATTCTTTTTCTTTGTTGGTGGCGTGTTGTTTTGCTATTATGTTGCGCTTCCCATCACCTTAGACTTTTTTATGAGGATAAGTTTGGAAACAGTAACTGCAGCTGTATCAATCAAAAGCTTTATTTCTTTTTGTAATACAATGTTATTATGCTTTGGAGTCGTATTTGAATTACCTGTAGTCGCTTTCTTATTATCACTACTTGGTATTTTAAAACCTGCCTTTTTGAAAAAAAGCCATGGTGTATTAATTTTAATTATATTTATCATTGCTGCAATTATTACTCCACCAGATGTTGTAACACAAATAATGCTGGGAGTTCCTATGACAATCTTATTAGAATTAAGTATATTAATATGTACTATAGTAGATAAAAGCAAAAAGAAAAAGCGAGTTATGAGCGAAAGCCATACATAATAATGAGGGGAAACTTTTATAATATAAAACAATTAACTACTATAAGTAGATAATAGAAATCTGCTTTCTAAAAAACCATGATGCACTTGGTATGCACCATGGTTTTTTATTTATAAAGCTATATTATAAACCTATTTATACCATTCTTCTTTCAATATGGCATATTCGTAAGTATCAACCCATATAGGCTCACCATTGCTATTTGTTTTAAAATAGATATTTTGCAAAAGCAAACCCTCCCGTCTCATATGTACGCGTTCAAGCAATTTCCACGAAGGGCTATTCTTGGGATTACACATGGCTGCGATGCGCCTTGCTCCTAAATGTGTAAAGGCATAATCAAGCAATGCTTTGGCACTTTCTGTGGCATAACCTTGCCCTTGATACTTCCTGTTAAATACAAATCCTAATTCCCAAGTATCAAAGTCTCCTTTATCCAGATATAAGTTTCCTATTACTTTTTCATTTTCCTTTAAACAAACGGCATAGAATGATTCACTCTTTGACCTTTCTATTGCTTCTTCTTTAGCCTGTTCTTCCGAATAAATATCATATGGCTCAAATTTAACAACTTCTTTATCTGACAAGTATTCATATAAATCCTGCCAGTCATTTTGTTCAAACTTTCTAATAATTAATCTATCTGTAACTATGCTTTTCATATTATCTCCTTCATTATCTTATAGGAGAAGGTACCCCCTATAATTTGATCCTTTAATACTAATTTCTTTTTTCATATTAATTTCCTCCCTTCCTTAAAATTAAATCTATGTATATTGATAGATTTGCTAAATAGAATATAGATGGTTTCACTCAGTAACCCAAATAAATGATTACTAATTTACAAACCATCTATATAACGATTAAACCATTTCCAAATTTATTATGCACAAATCCTGTCTATGACAGTTTTCCCTTTTTACATAAGAAGCTTCTGTTACTTTAATACTGCTTCCTTTAAAAAGAAATACCCGTTATTAATTGTAGTAGCAACCGCTTTTGAAGAAACCGTTGCGCCTGACACTGCATCTACATCCGTGACAGTCACTGGTTCTCCTGTCGGTTCATCTTCACTTGCACTTACTAACAGATTCGCTTTTTGCAGTTTTGCCTTCGCCTGTTCTTCCGGTGATAAGTCAGTAATTGGTGTGGATAGCTTTTCACCTTTCTTAGAACTTGCCAGCAAACCGGAATCATATAACGTACGCATTGCATTAGCTTCTGGTGAGGTATCCTCCGGATTCCATTCTATAGAACTATAATTTTCATCAGCTAATTCTGTTGTTGCAGCAGCTTCTCCTGAAGTATTCACCTTTCCTGTAGTTGGTGATACCACTTCTAAATCTGCAACTTTAATAGGAACTGCAATATTATGAAACTGGCTTATAAATTCATCTTCCGTTACCTTACTGCCTATTCCATCTGTTTCTCCTTGGGATAGAACTTTCAAAGATAAGATATTCTCTCCGGTTTCATCAAAGGTTGCCGCAGTTTCTATATCACCTGCAAATCCTTTCGCCGCTCCATATACAACATAGCTTCCATCCTCCAGTTTATGTAATTCTTTCACCTGATATGTATCCGCATTCATTCCGACCACATCTACTGGTGTACCGCTAGCGGCAACCGTCCCCTGCTCTTTCATTGTTTTCATACTAAAAATTATCCCCAGAGATAAAACACACATTGCACCTAAAGCAATACCTTGACCATATCTTTTTCTACTCATTAACTTCATCTCCTACCTGTTTTATTCATAATTTAACAAAGCAGCTGTCATAGCCATCTACTTTGTCAGAATTCATATATTTAGGACCACTCTCTAAAATGATACCAAATTATCCCTAGCATGTAAAGATTCTTGTTAAATTTTTATCATATTCTTTCTAGTTGAACAGGCTGGTTTTCCCGCTTATTTTCTTTATAAAAAATACCTTCATTTTTTATTTGTTTCGTATATAAGGTGCTTATACTAACTGAACAATTTATTAACCCATTCATCCATATTGTAACTTAATTGGGAAACTGCTATAATATATGCAGTTTTAATTGAGGAAAAAGTATCAAGATTGAAAATTAATTATCAACCCTACTTTATATATTTATTGAAAGATTGGAGCTACATATGAATTCAGAGAAAGCAGAACTTCTGCAAGTAAAGCAAATGATACTAATTGGTGCAACAGGGCGGAATAGTGGAAAAACAACCCTTGCTCCCGGGATTATTGATGAATATAAAGATAAGTTTCCTATTATTGCATTCAAACTAATTACCGTACATAATCAAGGCGATATATGCCCCAGAGGTGGTAAAGGCTGCGGTATATGCAAAGGATTAAAAGGATGCTTTGATATAACAGAGGAAATTGGCAAAGGAACAAAAGATACCATGTTATTAAAAAAAGCAGGTGCCAGACATGTTTATCTTATCCGCGCGCTTAAAGAAAATATAAGAGAAGCATTAGAAGAAGCATTAAAATTGGTACCAAAAGGCACCCTGATTATCTGTGAATCTAATAGTGCACGCCTTGTAGCAGAGCCTGCCTGCTTTATTATGATTGAAAGTAGTACGTCTTCCAGTGTAAAACCAACAGCACAAGCTGTAATGGGGTATTCTAATCTTAAATTAAAGCAGGACGAAGAGGCATTTGAAAACTTTGTTAAGAATATGCTTCCAAAATTTATAAAGTTAAAATATTAAATATTTACAATTTCATTTTCATCGTACTTTACAGACTTTTCTTCAAAATAGATTGTTATCAGCAGGGAAGGAGTTTCTTTTTGCTACTTTGCTCCATAATAGTCTTATGAGTATATTTAAAATACTTTTTTGGGACTATTATATATGGATATTCTATAAAGTAATATTGTTTTACTGTGAAGCATCCTGTGATCACACGGTAACTTTTAATATAAGGCTTAAATAAAAAGCATTATAAATGTTGTATTAATCAGCATTTATAGTGCTTTATTTGATATATTGAAAATATCAAATAAAGGTGAGGAAATTGCGGTATTTAGAACAACAGTAAAAAATAATTTTTAATTTCATGAACATAATACCATTTCCCTGCATTACAAATAACATATGAAAATTTTCTCTTTTATTATGCATGACTGCAGAAAAGCTTTAGAAGAGGCATTGAAATTGCATCCAAACGGTTCGAAACTATAAGCACCTCCAAACGCGATTTACTCACACTTATTTTTGAAAATAAAAACTTGATATATAAACGATTTTGATATAAAAACAACGTCGTATTTTGTCGATATATAAGGTAATAATTATTACCTTATATATTTTTTAACATATTTTAAAGTACACTTAATAAGCTATGATCCAATATTATATGAGATATTAATAAATTTTATTAATATAGACAAATTGCAAACGGAGGAATACATATGACACTTAAGCCAAAATCAGTAAAACAGTCAGTTATTATGAAACAAATGACAGCAAAGATGGTAATTCTCTTAATATCGGGATCAATCGCTTTTCTACTTGCAATTATACTAAGTATTTTTATGAGAAATGCTTTGGAAGATCAGAATCAATTAACAAAATCTACTAACCAATATCGATTAGCCTCAAAAAGATTGACCTATGATGTCCAGTTCTTTGCCACTAGTGGAGAAAAAAAGTATTATGATGATTATCTGGCAGAATTAAATGAAGACAAGAACCGTGATCACGCTTTAGAAAAAATGGATAAAATCGGATTGACGGATAAGGAATGGGATTATATTAATAAAATATCTACTTTATCCAATGATTTAGTTCCTTTAGAAACCGACGCATTTAAATCAGGTTCTGCAGGTGATTATGAAACAGCAGTAAAATCTGTTTTTGGTGAATCATATGGAAATACTGTTACTGAAATTAATGAGCTATCTGATAAGCTGATTGATGCAATCAATTCAAGAATGAGCCGAAAGGCTACTATATCACAAGTATTAGTATTTATGTGTGAAGGGATCGTTATTCTATGTTTTCTGGTCATAATAAAACACGTACTTTTTTTAATCCGCTTTGCTAATACCCAATTGCTCCAGCCAATCATACAAGTTGAAAAACAAATGAGTTTGATAGCAGCAGGAAATTTTTCTGAAGAATTTCCATTGGTGGAAGATGAATCTGAGGTTGGAAGAATGATAGGTTCTATTCATCAGATGAAACGGGTTTTGAAATCTGTTATTTCGGATATAAGTAACGTATTGAATGAAGTTGCTAATAAAAATCTTACCGCCGATCCAGGAGCAGAATATGTAGGGGAATTATCCAGCATTAAAACTTCCATAAACGGTATTATGATCCACCTGAATGAGGTAATGAATTATTTGAAAGAAAGTGCATTACAAGTGTCCTGTGGTGCTGATCAAATCTCAGATGGGGCACAGACGCTATCTCAGGGTGCAACTGATCAGGCTGGTTCAGTAGAGGAATTACAGGCAACCATTACCGATGTGGCGGAAGAAGTAGAAAGAAATGCAAAGAACGCCCAAGATGCTAATGCCATGGCTCAATTAGTAGGTAATGAAATTGAAATGAGTAACGAGCAAATGAAAATAGTAGTGGATTCTATGCTGGATATAGCAGACTGCTCAAATAAGATAAAGGCGATTATAAATACCATAGAAGGAATAGCTGCACAGACAAATTTGCTATCCCTGAATGCATCCATCGAGGCTGCCAGAGCAGGCGAAGCCGGAAAGGGTTTTGCTGTAGTTGCTGATGAAGTTGGAAAACTTGCAAATGAAAGTGCTGAAGCGGCCAAGATATCCTCGGATTTAATTCATTCCTCCATTCAGGCTGTAGAAAAAGGTAAAGCAATCGTAGATGAGACCGCTGAAAAATTAAATATATCTTCCATAAAAACAAAAGAATTAGTAGATAGCATTGTTGAAATTTCAGATGCAACTGTTCGGCAGGCAGATTCATTAGATCAGATAACCAAAGGGATTGATCTTATCTCTTCGATTATTCAAGAAAATGCTGCCATGTCCCAGGAAAGTGCTTCTTCTTCAGAACAATTAGCGGAACAATCCAAGGTATTACAAGGTATGGTAGAGGAGTTTCATTTAAAAAGCACAAATTCTTAAAAGCTGAAAAAGATTTGCTATAGAAAGGGAAAAAGTCCATGAACTTTTTAAAATGGTTCATGGACTTTTCCATTATCTCTTAATAAAGTGATTAAATTCTTTCTCTGCCCTATAATTGGCCCCCATTTGTCAGCAGCACCTGATTATATATGATTCTGCTGTAAAAAATCATTCAGCAGGTTAAGACATGTTTCTTTACGGTACTCAGAAGACACACGGCCGCTAATTGGAACAATTGCTTTTTCATATGCATCAAGAAAAACCTGTTTCTGTGCTTTTGCCTCTTCCAGTGTTTTTCCGATCATGATTGCTTCAATTTCCTTAAAGCGAAGAACGGTATCTGCAACTGCACCAAAGGCTATACTTAATTTAGAAATTCTGTCTCCCTCCATACCAAATATACCCACGAAAGCTACTTTAGAAATAGCAAGCGCCTTTCTTCCTCCAACCTTCTGGTAATAGTAATTATCAAGACCGTTCTTTGGCAAAAGAATCTCTACAATCAATTCATCTTCTGCCAGATCCAGTTTCTTACGTCCAAGATAGAATGCATCAATATTAACAATACGTTCACCCCGGACACTTGCCAGACGCAGTTTGGCATCCGCAGCATAGTGAATCAGAACGCTGTCGGCTTTAGCCGAGCCATTTCCGATGTTGCCTCCCATGGTACCCAGATTACGGATTGCAGGAGCTGCAATAAGGGATATTGCATCCTTAAGAATCTGAGATGTCAGGCTATTTTCCAACACTTCCGTAAAAGTTGCTGCTGCACCGATTCTAATATAGTCCTGATCTTCTATTATATTTTTCATTTCCGGAATCAGGTTCACAAATAAATAAGTATCAGGCTTATCCTTTCCAACCATAAGGTCAGTTCCGCCCCCATATATTGTTACTCTATGTTCTGCTTTTATGTTAAGTGCTTCCTGCAGAGAGACTGGTTGATAACCGTTTACCATAATCCATTTCCCTCCTTTGCTGCTATATTAATAGCTTTCACAATTGCATTATATCCGGTACAACGGCATAAATTGCCTGAAATACCTTCTCTGATTTCGTCTTCTGTTGGATGAGGATTTTTAGATAAGATAGCCTCTCCTGCCAGAATCATGCCGGGAATGCAAAAGCCACACTGAACAGCTGACACCGCTGCAAAGCCTTTTTCCAAAGCTGAAAAACGTTCTGTTTTACTAAAGCCTTCAATGGTAACAACCTTTAATCCATTGACTCTTCCCATTGCAACCATACAGGAGTTTATGAGGCTTCCTTCCATAAGCACGGAACAGGCTCCGCATTCTCCTTCATTACAGCCGCATTTTACTCCTGTCAATTTATATTCATCCCGTAATACATCTAATAATCGATTATCTGCACTGCCGGTATAGGTCGTTTCTTCTCCATTCAATATAAATTTGATTACATTATTCATCTCTTAGCCTCCTTAAGAACCTTCATGGTATCCTCGTATGTAAATGGAGCATGGTTTAATTTCGAATCCACTGCCTGTTCCAATGCTTCCACATAAGCACCAGGAACACCAACCAAAGGTAATTCTCCAGCTCCTTTCGCACCATATGGTCCAAGTGGATATTTCTCAACATGCATAATTACCTCAAGATTGGGAACGTCCACTGCCGTAGGAATGATGTAATCGCTGAAACTGTTATTCCGGATTCTGCCTTGGCTGTCGGTTGCCATATATTCCATAGAGGAATATCCAATACCCTGCATAAGTCCTCCTTCCATCTGTCCTACCACAATATTCATATCAATCGGAGTACCAACATCAAAGCTTCCCCATGCACCAAGGACCTGATTGGTTGCCGTTAGTGTATCTACCTCCACTTCAACTGCAACCACACCCCAGGCATAGGTAGGATAAGCATCTCCCTGGAATTTATCAATATAAAATGGTATCACGAAGTCCGGTTCTTTGAAATGTTCTTCCACAATCTGATCTTCTCCCTCAACCCATTGGGAGCGAAGCTTAATGGCAGCTTTTCTTAAAAGTTCACCAACCGTCATCAGGGAACGGGAAGCAACGGTTGGGCCTGAATCAGGAACTCTGTCCGTATCGGGATTTTCACAAATAACTCTTTCCAGTGGAATATTCAGTTCATTTGCAACTATTTTTGAGAAAGTGGTTTTAAGTCCCTGGCCGATGTCGGAATTACTTGCCAGAATCTCTACGGTACCGTCCGGATATTTGTGCAGCTTTGTAACAGCTTTAATAATGTCCCTTTCCCCGCTGCCGGTAAAGCCTGCACCATGGAAGTATAAGGAGATTCCAATCCCTCTTCTGTATCGTCCGCTCTGAGGTTTACTGTAAAGTGCATGCTTTTTACTGAAATCACTTGCTTTTTCAATCTCTTCAATCATTGCAGGAACAGGAACTGGGAAATGGTATTTTCCGCTTGTGGAAGTAGGATCACCCTGTTTTACAAGATGCATCTTCTTAAAAGTTAATGGTTCGATACTTAAATCATTTGCAATATGATTCATCATCATTTCTACAGAAAAGAAAGTCTGAGGTGCACCAAAACCACGGTATGCGCCGCAGGGAACTGTGTTGGTCTTTACAGCACGTCCTCTGACACGCAAATTGTCTATATTGTATACACCATTAGAACAAATAATACCTCTTTGCAGAACAACTGCGGATAAGGTAGTGTACGCACCTCCGTTAAATAAAACATCAATATCCATAGCTGTAACTTTATTATCCTTTACCGCTACTTTGTATCTGTTTAAGGAAGGATGACGTTTACTTGTGAATTCCATATCTTCTCTTCTATCAAATACCACTCTTACCGGCTTCTTTGCCTTGTATGCGGCAACAGCAACCTGACATGCCAGAATGGATGGATATGCTTCTTTACCTCCAAATCCCCCTCCGGTAACATCCTGAATAATCTGAACTTTACTTGCCTCAAATCCCATGGCTTTCGCCACAGCACCGTGTACATAATAAGGACACTGCATGGAACCATTCACTGTTACTTTTCCATCGCTGTGAACTCTTGCCATTAATCCCTGGGTTTCAAGGTATGCTTGTTCCTGATAACCTGTTTCAAATTCTTCTTCATATATTTTATCTGCCTCTGCAAAAGCCTTTTCCACATCACCTTTTCCATAATTATAATCGAAGAATACCGTATCAAACTTACGAATATCAACAACAGGCTCTAATTCTTCATATTCTACAACGATCTCTGAAAGAATTCTTAAGACTTCTTTTTCAACCGGCCCCACCACCATAAGTATAGGTTCACCTATGTATTCAACGGTTTCATTTGCATATACCGGGGTATCATCCTTAACAATGGCTACCCGGTTAATTCCCGGCACATCATTCTTGTCTACCGTGAAATATCCTTCTGGTAATTTAGGAACTGTTACAGTTACAATTCTGGCTTTTGCTTTTGATGAGCGTAGAAATTTACCAAACAGTACACCCTCCTGGGGATAGTCAGCAACATACATTGCCTGACCGCTCACCTTGGCAAAATGGTCTTTCTTGACAACCGACTTACTAATAGGTTCCATGCTAAATCCTCCTTCTCCAATTCATATAAATGTTTTTAATTTTTATTTATAATAAGTTTCAGCGTTACCTTTATTGGTACTTCTTTTTACAAATATGCCTGTTCAGCAGTAAATGGCACTAAATATCGTTCTATCCGGCTAAAGTCCTGCTTTGTATCAGCATCCATTCCACAACCCATATCCTGAATGGGCACTTCAAGTAATTTATCTCCCAGTTGATTCCATACCCCTCTCAAGCCTTCTGCACCATTGTAATCCATGATATCCGGTATGCAGCTCCACCGTACTAATGGCGGATGCTTTCTGCGGTCATGTAACGTGGGAACCACTACTAAGATACCCGGATTATCAAGCGCCTCTTTCATTGTCTGAAACGTACGCATATTTATAGCAGGCATATCTCCCGGCAGAATATAAAATGCATCACATTTTTTTAGTGTACTGATTCCAATTTTAATAGAGCATAGCATATCCGTAGTAAAATATTCTTCATTGAATGCAGTTATTACCCTCTTAGCAGAGTACTTTTCGGTTATCAGTTTTTTTACTTCTTCACCCCGGTAACCAAGTACAACAACAACCTGCTCTATTCCTGCTTTCAACATACTGTCAATTGTCCGTTCAATCATTGTTATACCATTGATAGACATTAAAGGCTTAAAATCTCCCATACGGCTGGAAAGGCCTGCTGCTGTAACCACTCCACATATATTCATAATATCCCCTATTCCGGCGCTTTGGCGCCTTTTCGGCCGCTATTTCTTCTTGTTATAATAAGTATCCCTTAAGGGAAGCTGGGTACGAAGTTTTCCGTCCAGGCGGTAGTATGCATGAGAACATGCAGGCGCAGTAGGAATCATGCACAGTTCCCCACAACCTTTTGCCCCAAGGGCCTCGGGAATCTGTCCTTTTGCCTTTACCAGTTTCACTTCCAATTCGGGTGTTTCCGGAGCCCTCATAAAACCAATGGTTCCAAGTTTGGATTTCGGATATCCTTCTTCACACTTGAATTCCTCTGTCATTCCATATCCCAGCCCCATTACCATTCCGCCTTCAATTTGTCCTTCTACCGATTGGATATTAACAGGTGTACCAACATCATAGGCTGCCACTACCTTTTCACATCTGCCTTCTTCATTCAGAATAACAACCTGTACCCCGTAACTGTAGCTTACATGACTAATAGGATTTTCCTTGATTGCTCCTAAAGGATCTGTTTGGGCTGAATATTCACCATAAAATTCTCTTCCTTCCAGATCCTTTATAGTAAGTCCTTTATTCAACTCTATTTTTAGCTTTTCTGCCACCCTGCGGGTTGCTTCTCCGGTAACAACCGTCTGTCTTGATGCGGTACTGGTACCGGAATTTGGCGTACGTTCTGTATCAGCATGCTCATGCACAATTATGGCTGGATCAATACCGGACACATCACACAGTATAGTTGCACACATTTGTCCAATGCCCTGCCCCATACAGGAGGCGGAAGTACGTACATGAACTTTACCCTCTTCAATAGAAAGGATAACACGTCCAATATCCTTCTTACCCATACCGGTTCCGCTATTCTTGAATCCGCAGGCGATACCTGCATAAGGATTATTTTCATAAACTTCTTTGACTGCTTCCAAACATTCCGCTAATGCAACACTATCATCTGCAATTTGTCCGTTTGGTAAGGTCTGTCCGGGACGAATTGCATTCCTGTGGCGGATTTCCCAAGGTGAGATGCCGGCTTTTTCAGCCAGTAGATTTATATTATTCTCTGTTGCAAAGCAGCTTTGGGTAACACCGAATCCACGGAACGCTCCACTTACCACATTGTTGGTATATACGGACATGCCATATATATCAATGTTCTGGAAATTATACGGTCCTGCTGCATGAGTACATGCACGATGAAGAACCGGTCCTCCAAGTGAGGCGTAGGCGCCGGTATCTGCTATAATAAGTCCTTTCATTCCTGTAAAATATCCATTTTCATCGCAGGACATGGTGAATTCCATTTCCATCGGATGACGTTTCACATGATAATCCAGGCTTTCTTGCCTCGTAAATTTAACTTTTACCGGCTTCTTGGTATACCATGCCATCAGAGCTGCATATTGCTGAACACTCATGTCCTCTTTACCACCGAAGCCTCCACCTACTAATGCGGCATGTACATGAATTTTTTCCGGTTCCACTTTCAACATTTTAGAGACTTCTCTCTGCTCATCATAAATTGACTGACTGCTGGTATATAGCAGTAATCCATCTTCCCCCTCCGGCAAGGCAATGGCACATTCCGGTTCCATAAAACCGTGTTCCTGCCAGGACGTTTTATATTTTGTAGTAACAACGTATTTTGAATTCCTGATAGCCGTATCTGCATCCCCACGTACAAGCCCTGCACGGCTCATAATATTACCATCATCATGAATCAATGGTGCATCATATTTTAAGGCATCTTCCGGTGTAGTAACTGGTTTTAATTCCGTATAATCAATTTCCACCAGATTACATATCTCATCTAATTTATCCTTTTTATCCGTAGCAACCAGTGCCAGTACATCACCAACGTATCTGGTAATGTCTCCTTCGCCCCTCATAACATCCCAATCCTGCTTGATATGTCCTATTTTATTATCAGGAACATCTTTTTTCAAAAGAATACGTATACAATCCGGATGAGCAAGGGCTTTGGAGATATCTATTTTATTAATAAGGGCTCTTGGATACTTGGAACGAACCCCTTTTGCATACAGCATTCCTTCCATCTCAATATCATCTACATATATACCTGTACCATTTATCTTTTCTACCGCATCGATTCTCTTAAAGTGCTGATTCATCTTCAATTCTTTCGGTTGTACGGGAATTGGCTTGTTATCTCTGAAAAAATCGGCAGCCATCAGGATTGCTTCTTCAATTTTTTTATAGCCGGTGCAACGGCAAATATTTCCTTTGATTGCTTTCTTAACATCCTCAATTGTTGGAGCAAGATTCACATCCAGTAAAGACTTTGCACAAATTATCATACCCGGTATACAGAATCCACATTGCACCGCACCCGCTTCCGCAAAACAATGTTCATAAACTTCTTTTTCTCTTTCACTTAATCCTTCTACCGTAAGCACTTTCTTCCCAACAAATTTAGACGCTTTCTGTACACAGGCCTTGACCGCTTTCCCATCCACAAGCACCGTACAGGTACCGCAGGCACCTTCACTGCATCCGTCCTTTGCAGAAGTAATGCGTAAATCATCTCTTAAAAAAGATAGCAAAGATTTATCCTGTTCACATTGCACTTCTTTTCCGTTTACATTCAATATAAACATTCTTACCTCTCTCCTCCATATTCATTATATAGTTTCTGGCTTTAATAAAAAAAATATCTGAGCTCAAATATTCTTTTGAAATCAGATATTTTTAAGGCCTTAATTAAATTATAGAAACAGGAGGTAATTATTGCAAATTGTTTGTCGGTACAACTCGTTATAGCGATTTTTTATCTATAAAAATATTTTTAAACTCTTTTGCTGCATAGAGTTTTAATTTTTTCTCAAAAAGTTCATAATCTTTCAAAAGTTCTTCACCTTCCGGAGTCAGGTAGGTCTTTCCTCCGTGACTTCCTCCCTGCTGCCTTGTTAACACTTGAAATTGCAGTGCCTTTTCTAAACTGTTCAGCATCTTCCATGCCTTGCTGTAGGAAAGTGCCATGCACTTACAGGCTCCTTTTACAGAATTTGTTTCCTGAATAAGTGTCAGCAGCAATCTCGTTCTTGCATCAAAAAACAGGTTTTCCGTTTCAAGGCTCACTTTCAGATAAGGGTGAAATATATTCTTATTATGCCTTTTAATAAGTTCTGAGGTATGTTCTAAACTGTCAATATCCTTTAAGATTCCTTCATCGTCAACTTTGATTCTTTTTTTCTGAATACCCAATTTCTTCAAAGCACCACGCATTCCCATGTCCCCGTCATAAGCAAGGATGTCCGGAATAAGTCTGGAGGCTATCAGGATGGGATGTCCTCCTTTATCCTGGTAGGAAGGAGATACCACTTCGTCAGGGCAATCCATCATTTTCTTTAAGGTATCAGGACTAAAAAGCGGAATATCTACTGGGGTAAACATAACTTTATCACATTTATCCTGTACAAATTCCAATCCCATTTGGGCAAGGTGGAACAGCTGTGACTGCTCATAATTTTCTTTATGGAGAAAAATAGCACCATAGTCCCAAAGTTCTCTTTCTATATAATCTGCATCATAGCCTGTAATTATAACTATGGGATCAATGCCGGCAACCTGAAATGTCAGAACGATTCTTTTAATTGCAGAAATAGACCCAATCTGCAAAAGCGAGTGTGCCTGTTGATTTCTGATTTTCTTTTTTCCTGCCGCAATAACACCGGCAGTTCTGTAATTAGTCTCTATCAACATATTTATCCCTCGTATTCCAACTTTCTTAAAAAAACAGCTTGCTTTACAAGCTTTCTCAAAATCTACACTCTCATCTTATATAAATAACGGACTTGTGTCAATATTGCTAATTAATCTTTCTTCCTGAAAAACGTTTGTACCTAACTGGGCGGAATAATAGTCTATTATATAGCAATGCACGAATAACCTCCTCTTTTGACGTTCCGGTTATTCGTGCATTGCTCCATATATCAGGTTTAAGCTTATTTAATTTAAAATATCTGCTACAGACTGTTTCATCAAAATACCGATAATAATCTTCTTGTTGCTAAATCAGAATCTACCTTAACACAATATAAAATTTCGTCATGAGTATAATCTGAAATAAATCTTTCATCCGTCTTTATCATGCCGCGGAATTCCTTGTTTTCATATTCTACAGCGGCGCGTATCATACGATACTCACCAATAGACGGATCTTCTGCAATCAACATTGCTAAAGGATCGTGTACTACGCATCCGTCTTGAATCCCCGTTGAATCATAATTGAACTTAAAATAAAACTTTAAGGCAGATTTCATATACGCAACAATATCTTTATTTTCCTCATCACAATAGTTTTCTAATATAGAAATATCCTGACCTGATAATAACGTTTCTGTAGTAACATCCAGACCTACCACAGTCATGTGGAATCCTGCCCGGAATACTATGTCTGCAGCCCTTGCATCACCATAGATATTGGCTTCTGCATAGGGATTTACATTCCCTGGTTTATTCAGTGTTCCTCCCATTATAATCAGGTTTTTAATTTTATATGGGAGCCTTGAATCTTTTTCTAAGGCTAAGGCAATGTTGGTTAAACGTCCTAAGGCTACAATCGTTAAGTCACCTTGAAGCTCATCCGCTTTACGTATGATAAAATCCGGAGCACTCTCCTCCAGTAATCTTTGTTCTGACTTTGGCAATTCTACATTACCAATACCATTGTCTCCATGTATATGAGTTGGTATTGGGCCATATTCACCATCCAGGTTCTGATTTGCACCAAGTGCTACCGGCGTTTCATATCCGCATTTGGATAGCTTAATTAGACGCAGGGTGTTTTCCGCTGCCTGTTGGGAAGATGTATTTCCATATACAGTTGTAAATCCCTCTACATGCAATTTTTTACTTTTTAGCGCATACAAAATTGCAATAGAATCATCAATGCCGGTATCGCAATCAATTAATATATGTTTCATTATTATATTCCTTTCATTCCACTTGCAAATCCTAAAATTATTATATTTATGGCAGGGCGGAAGATTCTGATTAAAACTGATTTTGGTTAGACCATGATGCCAGCTTTCTTAATCATTATATCTAATATACTTATATCTATTACTAGAGAGTCTGAGATTTTTCCATATCTTTTTTGATTATTTCCCTCATTGCTTCAATTCCTACGCGAATTGCCCTGTCTTCCCATTCACGTGGATAATCTTTATCATCGTTTGAATAACATTTATAATTGGTCGCACTAATCATAACTGATGACATTCTTATGCCTAAAGATGCTGCAACAAGGAATAAGGTTGAACATTCCATACTTGTATTGGTTGCTCCGCCTTTTTCATAAGAATCCCATTTGTTTTTCAACTCATAATACACCGGTTTTGTCTCCGGCGATGCTTCTGAATAATAAGAATCCTTTGTAATCGTAACCCCGATATTATAAGGAATATCAAGACGAATTGCTGCTGCTTCCAATTCTTTTACCATTTGAAAGTCCGGTACTGCCGGAAACTCCATGGGAAGATAATGTATTCCTGTGCCCTCCATTCTCACTGCACCATTTACGATTACTACATCTCCAATTTTAACCTTTGGAGATGTGGAGGCGCAAGAACCGATTCGCATCATGGTATGAGCCTCGCACTGAAATAACTCTTCCACTGCAATTGCAGAAGATGGTCCACCAATTCCCGTACTTGTAACGGATACAGGTACACCTTCCAACGTCCCTGTATAAGTTAAAAATTCCCGCTTATGTGCCACTTTAACCGGATTATCAAAGTAATTTGCTATTTTTGCCGCACGTTCCACACTGCCTGGTAGGAACACATATTTTCCGATTTGGGTCTTGGTTATATCTAAATGCATCATTCTTTTCTCTTCCATGTCAATATCCTCCTGTCATTTTACTATCTAATAGAACCGATAACTCTGTTTATATATGTTGTTCCTGCTCGAACCTATAAATTGCTTCCAGTACAACTCGGATTTCCTCATCCCATCCTTTTGTCAATCCATGATTTTCTGCTTCATATATTACTTCCCCGGTAATAAGATTACCGGAGGCCGCACTAATCATAGCTCCTCTTACCTTTCTGCGGTGACAGACGGTATATAAGGCAGAGCTTTCCATCTCAACATTTAAGCAGCCAAGCTTAGATAAATGTTCAATCCACTCCTCTGTTTCACCATAAAAAGCATCATCAGAAGCATTGATACCATAATGTATCTTACCGGAAATATCATTTTGCATATTCTTAGCCGTATCAATTAACATGCAGGTAAAATCAAAATCCGGCACTGCCGGAAAACAATCCGGAACATAGAACTTTGATGTTCCCTCATTTTTCATGGAAGCAGTAGATATTAATAAATCACCAATATTAATTCCTTTCTGCAAAGCTGCACTGCTTCCAATCCGTATTAAACATTCCGCGCCGATATTAATTAGTTCTTCCGCCGCTATAGCTGCTGACGGACATCCCATCCCCGTTGACGTAACAGAAACTTTTACTCCTTTATAATATCCTGTAAAGGTGCGGTGTTCTCTATTATTGGCAACCAGTTGTACATCATCAAGGTATTTGGCTACGCGATCGGATCTTGCAGGATCGCCGGGCAGAAGTATATATTTTCCGATATCACCCGGTTGCAACTGTATATGATACTGTTTTTTCCCAAAAGTTTTTTCATCTTTATTCAGCGACATTTTGCTGCATCTCCTTATTCTTCTTATTTTGAAGCCTGATTTTTTGAATAGAATAAACCGTTAAACCGAAAATAGTGGCTATATAAGGTAGCATTTGAACAAACTCAGAGGGTATTTGCAGTAGTTGTAATATATTGGATAACCCATCAAAAAAGGCAAATACCATGGAAGATATTAAAGCTCCAATGGGGGTAGCCTGGCCCATGGCACATGCCGCAAGAGCAATAAAACCACGGCCTGCAACCATATCTCTGGTAAACATGGACAGATAGCCCATTGATAAGTACATTCCTCCAAATCCTACTAACACTCCGCATAACAAGGTTGCTAAAATTCTGATTTTAATAACATTTTGTCCCACGCTGGAAGCTGCATTGGGATTTTCACCAACGGCACGCATACGTAGTCCCAAAGGAGTTTTATACATTAAAATCCAAATTACAACTACCATAACAAACGCAATATATGTAATTAAATTATGGCCGGACAGAATATCTCCAAGGATCGGAATGTCTTTAATAACAGGGATATTCACTGTAGGAAAGACATAGCTTTTTAAAGATGAGCTGGAACCCTTTTCGCCGGTTGCCAGTTGTAATGCGAATACCGTAAGGCCGGAAGCAATTGTATTCACTGCCGTACCGCATAAAACAGCATTGGCCTTTAAAACAAGATGGAAATAAGCAAAAATTCCACTTACGATTACTGCAGAGCCTATACCGGCAATAATTCCCCAAAATAAATTTCCTCCATAGGCACTGCCCAGCACTCCGAATAAGGCAGAAATTAACATGGTACCGTCTAATCCCAGATTAACAACCCCTGCCTTTTCGCATATTACCGCGCCCAAAGAAGCTAATAATATTGGAGTTGCCACACGAATCCACATAAAAAGGAAGTCCACTATAAATGAATAATCAATCATTTATTACATCTCCTTTCATACCAGCCTCTGTCTTTGCAGCTTTTACAATCATTTTCTGCTTCCACTTTTTTAATAAAGCTTCAGCAGCAATCATTAATATCATTACACCTTGAATTATTTTAACTACTTCACTGCTGACATCACTGTTTCTAGCCATAATATTAGCTCCAACATTCAGATAACCCATGAACAGTGCAGCCAGAGGAACCATCAAAGGATTATTTCTTGCCAGCAACGCAACTACAATACCGGACCAGCCATACCCTGGAGATGATGTCCATTTAAAACGATTATACATACCTAATATTTCTGCTCCTCCACCCATTCCTGCCAGAGCACCTGCAATTACCTGGGAAATCACCATGACACCGGTGACCTTTATACCTGAGTAATGAGCAAACTTTGCATTGTTTCCTACCGTTCTTAACTTCATTCCGAACGTAGTTCTAAAGAGTAAAAAGTACATTACGATACATAGAATAACTCCTAAGGCAATTCCCATATGTATTCTGGTTCCTCCAACAATAACGGGAAGGATAGAGGTGTCTAAAAATGCAATAGAGGCTAAACTGGAGCTGCTGATTTCACGAAAATAATAGCTAACCATATAGATACAAAAGAATTGAACCACATAATTTAACATCAGCGAGGTAACAACTTCTGATACCTGCCATTTCATTTTTAGCAATGCCGGTATGAATGCAACAACTGCTCCCATTGCTCCCGCTGTCAATATGGCTGCAATAGGATGTATACCAGCAGGTAGTGGCACCGAAGTTGCAATTATCATAGCACCCAGAGTTCCGATAAAGAAGGCACCTTCGGAAATCATGGAAAATTGTCCTGCTCCAAAAATCATAATGACAGCCAATGCTGTAAACATTAAGGGAGAAGCAGCTTCTACAATATTGCCTATACGACGCAGAGAAGTAAATGGCCCTAAAAAGAAGCTGGAAAATGCATTGACCGGATTTGAACTGGTTGCAAATACAATCAGTGACACTAATCCACAGGATACCAAAATGGTAATTAGTAATTTTGTAACATCTACGATTAAGCTAATTCGTTTATTACTGTCCATGGAGCACCTCCTTAATCTCATCCTCAGACTGCTTCTCAATACCAAGCATGTATCCCCCAAGCTGAAGTTCCGTTATCTTTGACGCATCCGGGAAATAAGCTGCAATTCGTCCTTCATGCATTACAATAATACTGTCTGACAATCCTAATACTTCATTTAAATCAGAGCTTATTAACAGTACGGATTTTTTATTGTCTCTCATGTTAATTAACCTTTTATGTATGAATTCCGTAGCACCAACATCAACCCCTCGGGTTGGCTGATCCGCTATGATAATTTTAGGGTCGCTGGATAGTTCACGGGCCAATACTGCCTTTTGAATATTTCCTCCTGACAAACTATCAATACTGGTATCCGGATTCTTACACAGTATTTGATATTGTTTTGCCATATCAATACCATATTGCTTAATAGCGCGTTTATTGATAACTCCGTATTTTGAAAATGGTTTTGAGGATATTTTATCTGAAAGCATATTCTCAGTAATAGATAAGGAAGGAGCAACTCCTGTTATCATACGGTCTTCCGGAATATGAGAAACTGCAAGTTTTCTAAGATCTTTTACACTGCTATGGGAGATTTCTTTTCCGCAGACCTCTACAGAACCTGCATGATACTTTCTAAGCCCTGTCAGTGCTTCTACCAATTCAATCTGCCCATTACCTTCTACCCCTGCAATTCCAAGAATTTCTCCTTCTCGTAAAACAAAGGATAATTTATTAACAGAGGACTTACCGTTTTCTCCTATAATAGTCAAATCCTTTACCCGAATTGTGGTATTCCCAATCTTAGGTCTGCTTTTCTCAATATTTAAAATAACATCCCGGCCTACCATCAGATTAGATATATCCTGTTCGGTGACCTCTTTTACATCATATATGCCCATGGATTGTCCATGACGAATAATTGTAATTCGATCACATAATTCTTTTACTTCATTTAACTTGTGGGATATAAATATAATCGTGTATCCGCTGTCTCTAAGTCTTTTCAACTCTTCAAATAATTCTGTGGTTTCCTGAGGCGTCAACACCGCAGTGGGTTCATCCAATATTAATATCTTGGCGCCCCGAAACAAAGCCTTCAAAATTTCCACTTTTTGTTTCTGTCCTACTGTTAAATCTTCAATCTTCATTTTGGGATTAATATTCATATTAAACTTTTCTGCTATTTCTTCTACTTGCTTTATAGCATGTTTCATATTTATTAAAATCCCTTTTCTCGGCTCAGCACCCAATATAACATTTTCCGCCACAGTCAGAGAGGAAACCAGCATAAAATGCTGATGCACCATACCAATACCTAATTTGATAGCCAGTTGGGGGGACGTAATTATTGTTTTTTGTCCATTTATGTATATATCTCCTGATGTGGGCTGTTCTTCTCCAAAAATAATTTTCATTAATGTAGATTTACCGGCTCCGTTTTCACCGGATAGTGCATGGATTTCACCGGCATTAATGGAAAAGTTAATCCCTTTATTGGCCATTACTCCATTGGGATAAACTTTTACTATACTTTCCATTCGCAATACTTCTTTTTTTGCCTCCATTATTTCACTCCTTAAAGAATCCTTATGGAAAAACAAGATGAATTGGGTAAACCATTCATCTTGTTATGAATATTAGGGTGTGTCTAAAACTGCTTATTTCAATGCACGTCATATTTTACGAAGATTTGCCCCAAATGAAGGGGGAGGTAGTGGGTATACCAACTGAATCTGGAACAAATATACCGCAAAATGTGGAGCGTACCGATTAGGGCAATACGTTTTCAGACACACCCCAGATACTGTATGAATTTTAATTAGATAAACAGTATCTGTGAATATTCTTACATGGCCTATTTCATGCTGTCACGTAATGCAGATACTTCTTCTGTCGTCATTTTCATTGCACTGCTCACTTCAATTTCACCATTTATAATTTTATCTTTCACAGTATCCAGATTAACTTTAATATCATCCGGTACAATTTTGTCAAAGTTTTCATTATAAGCTAATCCAACTGCTCCGCTGTCTAAACCTAAGGAATAAGTCTGGTCACAAGTCATAGAGCCGTCAACAATACCGCCTACCGCTGTAACTAAGGATTCGCCTACATTCTTTAATGTTGAAGTTAAAATATTTTTTGCAATATCCGGTTTTTCATCGATTAACTGAGTATATAAATCCTGATCACAGGCAATCAAATATTTGTCTGAATTTAGTGCAGCAGTTGCAGCTCCCAGAATACTCTGAGAAGCCGGTGCATATACAATTTGGGCTCCCTGATTGTATAACTGAGTTGTCATTTCCAAACATTTTGGTACATCTTCAAAAGAACCTACATAAGATGTAATTACTTTAATTTCAGGATCCACATATGCAACACCTTCCAAATAGCCTACTAAGAAGTCATTAATATTTCCGGCATCCATGGAACCGATAAACCCTAACGTTCTTTTTGAGGCATCAATTTTTGCATCTTTAGAATCCAACATCTGTGCTGCTAACACTCCGGCCATAAATGCTCCCTGATTGGAATTATATGTAATACCCATCATATTGCCATCTGTTACAATTCCACGGTCTACATCGCTGTCAAAGAATACATATTTTTTTTCAGGGAATTGTGCCGCTGTGTTTTGTGCAATTTCTTTGACTGACCAGGTACCTGCTATAATAACATCCCAATCTTGTTCGGAAACATCTAGAAAATGTCCTTCATAGCTAGTCTCATCACGTCCCATTTCAATGATTTTCATTTCAGCGCCAAATTTTTCTTTGATTTCAAAAAGACCAATAGCCGCTGAATCGTAAAAGCCTTTATCACCCAAATTACCATTAACAAGATAAACTACTTTTAATGCATCCTTGTTTGTTTCTGAATCTGTTGTTTCATCTGTTGATGTATCACCTGTTGTTTGTTCATCTGATGTTTCATCTTGCGTTGATGTTTCGTTAGCATCTCCCTTGTTTTTGCCACATGCTGTTAGCACCATAGAAAAAAGTGCACACACTAAAATTAGCTTTAAAACTTTTTTCATTCTTTCATCCTCCTAAATAATTTGGCATTTTACTTTTGTGACCTATGTTAAAAGAGCTCCAATGAAATTGTATATCAGGGACCTAGCTTCCTAACTCTTCATAAAAGCCTCTTTAACCCTAAAAAGGCATTACTTAATAAAGACAATAGCCAACAATCGTCATTGTCTAATTTTGTAAATATTTAATTAGTTATCAATGGGTACTGTTACGTATTAAATATGTGATTTTCTTTCAATGGAGAAACGATATTTACTTCCTAATAACTGGTGTTTTGAGTATGCTAATGGTTTGTCATTGTTTCCAACCAGTATTTCTTCAACGATAATAATTGGTTCGTTTTTATTTGTAACTGCTATAAACGAATTGGTATCAGCGTTTAAAACGTTAAATACTGTCTTTGCACGTTTAGCAGCCTGATATAAATCATGAACAACAAATTTCTGAATTGCTTCTTTGTTATTAAAATCAAGATTGTATTCTTCCAAATATCTGGCATCGAAAATAGTGCTAGTGTTGGCCAATTGGCGTTCCCCTGAAAAATAATCAGTTCTGACAGATATCATTAAAGTTCCTGATTTTTCATGCCCTAATTCATGTGCCACATAAACACCACAGGGTTGATAATTAGGCTCTGACCGTATCTCATCAATTTTATCAACACAATTCTCTAAACATGGATTAAACAACCATTGAAATCCATCTTTTGATTGCATGGCATATGCTGCCACCACTGCCTGTTTGCCCTGGGTTTTATTTATATAGCCATCTTCTTCCAGTTTTCTCATAGCCATACGGACAGTACCACGACTTACTTTCCAGTAGTTTGCCAATGCATTTTCACTTGGAACTACATCCCCTGGTTTTATAACACCTTCAACAATTAAGTTAAAAATGACATCATATATTTTTACGTAATTGGGTATCAGGGCATTATCTAAAATATCTTTTTCAATTAATGGTAATTGATTGTAATCAATCATTCTTATTCACCGTTTTCTGTATATCTTTTTTTATAATGGATTTCATAGCTTCAATACCTACAACAATTACTCTGTTTTCTAAATCTACAGGATGTTTTCTGGCTTGATTCTCATATTTTTTATAATCCGTTGCACTTACAAGAACAGAAGAAGCACGGATACCTAGACTAGCTGCAACCAGGAATAACGGGGCACATTCCATACTGGTAGAAGTCGCTCCCCCTGCTTCATAGGCACTCCAACTGTTAATAAGATTCTCCTTAACAGGTTTCGTATCGGGGGCAGTCTGACTATAAAAAGACGCTTTTGTTATGGTAACTCCAACGTTATAAGACATGTCCAGTTTTTGTGCGGCAATTTCCAATTCCTTTAACATTTCAAAGTCAGGTACAGCTGGAAACTCCATAGGCAAATAATGACTTCCCACTCCTTCCATACGTACAGCTCCATTAGGAATTACAATATCTCCGGTTTTCACCTTTTCTGACGTAGAGGCGCAGGTACCAATTCGCATCATGGTATCAGCTCCGCATTGGTATAGTTCTTCTATTGCAATTGCAGCGGATGGTCCTCCAATTCCTGTACTGGTAACTGCTACTTTTACCCCTTCCAATTCGCCAACAAACGTCCTATATTCACGGTTATAGGCAATTTCTTTTGGATTGTCAAAGTAAGCAGCTATTTTTTCTGCACGTTCGGGACTTCCCGGCAGAAACACATAACGTCCAACATCACCTTGGGTAAGCCCTATATGCATCATCTTTACTTTTTCCATTTTACCCTCCATTGCTTAAGTTTTTCATGGCATATTATGTAAGATTATTACTTTCTACCTTCTATATAGTTTTTACTTGGCTGCCATGTTATACACTAAGCTTATCACTTGGCTTCCATGTTGTCAACATGAATTAGTGATTTTTTGAATATTTTTATTGCACATTGCACAACTATATTGATTTACTTGGTTTGTTATATTATCTTACTGTAGAAATATATAGTTACTCAAAGGAATTCCTTGATCAAATTGAATAAAATATTCTTTTTGCCACAACCAAGTTATTATACAATTTCAGAATATCACTTCTCCTAATATCCTTGATTTTATGCTTTGAATACATGTATTTTACTATATTAATTATTTAGTGTCATTACTCTTAAGTTATAACACTTTATATTATTGGATTCTATTTTATAACCATAATACTAATTATATAAAATCCGACAGTAATATAATGATAACTTTATAACCATTTTTCAACTTTTTAATACATATATTTATGTTTATTGTACATTTTTTACATATGTATATCTTAAAATGATACTCTTTAATTGTAACTTATAACAAATTACGTAGGGAGGTATCATTATGAAAAAGGCTTTTAAAATATTATCATTAGCTTTAGTTTTAAGTGTTTTAGTAACAGCTATATCACCAGCAGCATCTGCACAAGCTGCGGATCGATATGTTGTCGGATGTAATTGGACCAGAGATACAACCACTTTAGAATGGAATGAGTTAGATTTTTATAAAGCTGAGATCGATTATATTCCATATGACATGTGTGTAGCCATTAGAGGATTAGCCGATAACTATAACCTATGGCAAGATTTTTATGACCTTGCTAAAGGTGCCGGATATACAGCTGCAGGTACATTTGTTGCTCAAGCTTTGGGGTTAACAGCAGCATTGCCTTCAGCCATAGTTGGTATATTAGTAGGATGGGGTTATGATATTTTATTTTCTTCTAATAGTAGAGCTTTTGAATCAGCCTTAGAAACTATGACCTCTAATCGTTATCCATTTATGCGTGTTACATATTTAGTCTCAGGTGGTAACATATATAGGTCATATGAAGCATGGCCTAATCGTTATTTTGTTGGGGATGGTGCTAAAAAAGGAACATTTCAAGATGGCATATGTTATCTATTTAATTTAGCAATATAACAATAAAAATTTAATAAATTGAAACAGATATCACCGCTACAAATAATATTTCTATTAATAGCGGTGATATCTGTTTTTTTATTTTAATATCTAGCATAAACGATATTATAATGACTACAAATATAATAAAAAGTAAATAAAATTATAAATGATAGAGTAGTAAAAATGATTTTTTTTGTTAGTGTATACTCTTTAATACCTGGACCTTTTATTAAAACAATCGACCACAAAAGCAACGATAATCCCATTATAATTAGTTTAAATATTTTATTGAAAATATTTAAACTAAAATATATTGAAATAAAAATTATGTAACTATTTAGTAATGCTAAACCACAGAATTTTAGAATGTATAGGACTTTTTCTTTCATTTTAAACACCTCTCTTTATATATTCGATATTATATTAGTTAATTCATTTCTATTATTTTTAGAAACTATCGCAATATCTTTAATATCAAAAAATATTATCTCATCTTTATCTATCATAAATACCTTCTTAAAATTTATTATATATGATTTATGGCATTTATAAAAATAATTACTATTAATTATTTTTTCTAAGTCTTTAAACGTTCCATAATAAGTAATACGTTTATTGTATAATACCACATCTATTTTTCGTCCAAATTTTTCAAAGAAGTATATGTCTTCAATATTTATTGAATAGATAATATATTGGTTTTTTAAAATTAATGTATGAGAATGTTTATTAAAACTTATTTCTGTCATAATTTACACTCCTATAAAATAAATATATTTTATTGCTTCTATAATATATTTCGGACTTTTTTACAGTTTGTGAATAGATAAAAATTACTATTGATTTACATAATTTTCTGTTCCATATTTAATAAATAGTGTAATTATGATACATTTTGACATTACTATAACCTTAATGATACTATATTTTATATAAAAAAACATGCATTCCTATATGATAATGTATTATAATTTAAAGAAATGATGTGGTATTAGATGAATTATAACGATATTGATGAAATATTAACCATTGCTGTAAGTGATCGTTACACTAATACCTTAACAATGATCAGGTTGAACGAAATACATTTTCCCACGTTGGATAGTCTGTAATATCATACAAATATAATCCATAGATTCTTCCGGATACTTCAACGTCTACCGTATCAGTTGCTACATAATTATTTAATTCTAAATTGGCTAGAGTTTCCGTTTTATTGGTTCCGGAATTAGCTTTAGCATTGATTGCAATACTTCTAAAGTCTATGGTGTACTTTCCTTCCGTTACCCAAGTAGGTAAATAAAATTGTGTATCTTCACCAATACTTGTCCAGGTATTCTTCGGTACAAATGTTCCACACCGGGGGGGCAGGAATATTAATATACAAGCATCCTTGTGGGCACTATTCCTTTAATAATGGACAGCATCATACTTGCTCTTTTGGCACTCAATAATTAGTTTTTTCCACTGTTCCTTACGGAACCGTGTTTTGACCAAAGTAACTTCATCCATAGAAACTATACTCCTTACCGAGTTTAGTTCAAGTTGAAAAACTTGAAAAACTCTAGATTATTTAGTTTAAGTTTAGAGTCATTATCACATGGATGTTAATAAGAATAAAGGCACTTTGTTATTGAGCCTTACAAAAAAACCGCCATATCAGATGATATGACGGTAATCTTTTTATAAAATAACTATTTTTACACATTTGGTGTAAAAGTAGTGTAACCTTTCTTTTACAACCTTCAAAATCCTTAAAAAATCAAGGATTAATCCAGTGTGTAAGGCATTAAAGCGATATGTCTTGCGCGCTTAATAGCTACTGTTAAAGCTCTTTGATGCTTAGCACAGTTTCCGGTAATTCTTCTAGGAAGAATCTTACCTCTTTCTGATACATATCTTTTTAATTTGTTTACATCTTTATAGTCAATTCCTGTATGATTCTTATCTGCGCAGAATACACAAACTTTCTTTCTTCTGCGAGGTGTTCTTCTTCTCATTGGGGAATCACTTCTATCGTTTCTATCATTTTTATTGAATGCCATTGCACCTAACCTCCTTATCCGATGATGATTATTACATCTTTTATTCTAATGCTTAATTAAATGGTAATTCCTCGTCAATACCATCCGGTATATTCATGAATCCATCACCGATTGCTTCTGTTGGAGCTGGTCTGGATGTATTCTGATAACCTGATTCACTACTAGCGGATTTACTTTCTGCAAATTCTGTTTCTTCCACAACAACTTCCGTTGTGTAAACCTTCTGACCTTCTTTGTTGGTATAACTACCTGTTTGAATTCTTCCGGTTATCGCAATTTTAGTTCCTTGTTTCAGATATTTTTCAGCAAACTCTGCAGTTTTTCCAAAGGAAACACAACTGATAAAATCAGCATCCTGTTCACCTTGTCTTTTAAATCTACGATCTACTGCTAATGTGTATCTTGCTATTGCTAAGGAATTCTCTCCTTGAGAGTATCTAACTTCAGGGTCTCTAGTAAGACGACCCATTAAAATGACTTTATTCATATTAAGGAATACCTCCTTCTATTATGCGTCCTGTCTAATGCATAAGAATCTGATAACATTTTCCATGATACGAATTCTATCTTCGACTTCGCCTGGGCATGTTGAATCAGCATCGAATTGGATAAAATAATAGAAGCCTTCTTTCATTTTCTGAATTTCGTAAGCTAATCTTTTCTTACCCCATTCATCAACGTTATTAATTGTACCGCCAAATCTAGTAATAAGTTCTTTAACGGCATCTACTGTTGCTGTTCTGGCTTCATCCTCGATTTTTGCATTTACAACTAAGGCTAATTCATATTTGTTCATAGTTGTTTGCACCTCCTTTTGGTCTCTGGCCCCTTCTTACGAAAGAGCAAGGAAAATTTTGTATAACATATCACGAGTATAAATTTTATCATAGTTTGCCAAGCAATGCAAGTAATTTTTGCTTTTTAAGCAACATTTCTGAATTTTCGTTACTTTTAATAAAATTATTCAAAATAATCGGCTAAAACTTCCCTTACTGTTCTTATCCTTGTTTCCTTATAAGCATTGGCACCACAGAATAATAACGCTTCATCTAAATTACCTTTTGCAGCGTTGGTCAGGGCATCGGTAATACAATAAGGTGTAGTAGCAGGATTACATGGTATAATGCAATTATGGCATTTTCTAACCGGAATCCGTCCCAATGCTGCACGTTCCATAAACTTATTTCGAATTGCCCGGCCAGGCATCCCCACCGGACTCTTTACTATAATAATGTCCTCTTCTTTGCAATTAATATAAGCTTCTTTATATTTTATGTCTGCATCGCATTCTTTCGTTGTAACAAATTTAGTAGCTACTTGAATACCATTCGCCCCTAAAGACAGGTAATGTTCCATATCTGCTTTATTTTCAATGCCGCCTGCTACGATAACCGGAATCTCTTTTTTATATTTTACTTCATAATCTTTTGTCAGTTCTATAATCCTTTTTATTTCCTTATCGTAATCAGAAGGGGTAATAGCTTCTAACTCCTCCGGCTTAAATCCTAAATGTCCTCCGGCTTTGGGTCCTTCTATAATAATGGCATCCGGTGCTGTATTATCTTTTTTATCCCACATTTTAAATATAACATTCGCAGCTTTTAAAGAAGATACAATAGGTACCAGCTTGGTATGGCTCTCTTTTGCAATAGAAGGAAGCTCCATCGGCAGACCTGCCCCTGATATAATAAGATCAATTCCATTTTTTATGGCTTCTTTTACATAGGATGCATAGTTCTGGGTAGCCACCATAATATTAACACCCAATACTCCATTAGGCGCCAACTCTCTGGCTCTTTTTATATGCTCTCCAATCATTCTTAAGTTAGCCTTTAAGGGATTCCTATCAAAATCCGGTTCTGTAAAACCTATTTGGGCCGTAGAGATTACACCGATTCCACCTTGGGCGGACACAGCTCCTGCCAGAGAACTTAAACTAATTCCCACACCCATACCCCCTTGAATAAGAGGAAGCTTTGCAATTAAATTTCCAATTTTAAGTGGTTTATACATATTAACCTCGATTCCAGCGCTTTAACGCCAATTAGTGGCGGACCGCAATTTGTATAACAATACAAACTGCCGGTTGAAACGCATTCTTTCCAACCTTCCTAATACGAGCCCGTCTTTCGGTGTCTCAACTTATGGCTGTCCGCATATAAAGTGCAACTATCTATAATTATTTATTTCATATGGTTTTAAAATTGTTTGAATATTTCTGAATTCACGTCATAAACCTATACACTCAATTAACTTTAATCTTGCAGAAATTTTTTATGTAGTTATCGCAAGTTCAATGCAATTCATTTTCCTGATAAAAAACTTATAATTAAAATCCAGTAAAGCAAAAAGGCTTTTGCAAACTATATTTGTCAAAGTCAAAATGACAAATTTGCAAAAGCCTTCTATATATAACTAACTTTATTTTTTACATTAAAGTAAAATGGTTATGTTAATAATCTCTAAATTCATTATATTTATGCTTCTTTTTTTGTTATCTGCCTAATACTTTTTTCAACTTGTTTTCTAGGCAGCATAATTTGATGCCCGCATCCCATGCATTTCAAACGAAAATCTGCACCTGTTCTTAGAACCTCCCATTCGCTGCTTCCACATGGATGCTGCTTCTTTAATTTTAAAATATCTCCCAATTGAATATCCATAGGTCTTTTTTGAGCTACTGCAAAATAAATATTTACACCGGCGCTAATCCAATATCCGTCTAATTCTCTATATCCGGTATCCCATTCTATTCCACAACAGTCCCTGCTCTCCTTTCTACTTTTACTTTGTTACTCTCTGCTTTCACATCCTGATCTTCCTATATATAAGATCAACATACGTAAATTGTCTAATAAAATCGAATCTTTTTTATAAATAAACCAAATTTACTATTGAAATTTAGTTTATGAAGGTGTAGTATTAATTTATATTTCATATGGTTTTAAAAACTACGTCATAAAGTTATTGTGTTTTCCTAAAAGAAACAATAACTACATAATATGAATAGCTATAATTATAACTACTCATACTATTTTTACATTATATAATAAGAAAGGAATGATTTTATGTCTCAAAAAATTAAGAAACTAAAAGACCCAGGCAGCGCAATTACACACTTTATCGGCATGTTGATGGCTATGTTCTCTACCCTTCCGCTGTTAATCAGAGCTTCTAATTCCCCGGAGAAAGTGCATGTAATCTCCTTGGCCATCTTTGCCCTAAGCTTAATCTTATTATATACTGCAAGTACAGTATATCATACCTTTGATTTAACAGACAAGATTAACCGACGTTTAAAAAAATTTGATCATATGATGATTTTCATATTAATTGCAGGCACCTATACACCGATATGCCTCATTCCTTTGAATGGTAAAATCGGTATTAGCTTACTTATTGCCATATGGGGCATGGCCATTCTTGGTATCTGCCTTAAAGCCTTCTGGGTGTATTGCCCAAAATGGGTTTCTTCCGTCATATATATAACCATGGGATGGACTTGCGTTCTGGCATTCACACCACTAATGAGTGCTCTGCCATCCGCCGCTTTCGGCTGGTTGCTGGCAGGCGGTATTATCTATACCATCGGCGGATTAATCTATGCCTTAAAGCTACCTATATTTAACCAAAGACACCCCAACTTTGGAACTCATGAGATTTTTCATTTATTCTGCCTTGGTGGAAGCATTTGTCATTTCATCTTCATGTATAGATTTATCGCAGTAATGCCCTAATTCTAACTATAGAAATAAAAAGTTAGGTTATTAACAATAGTATGCTTTGCCCAATATGGGTTATTCAGACCATAGAGAGTGGGGAATATTGTATATTGCTTGTTCCATATAGAAATTCGATGGTTCTAATACGATAGTAA
>NZ_DAMAUC010000035.1:22925-40724 GCF_032079385.1 Anaerocolumna sp. | reverse complement strand
GTGACTTTGAGAAATTCGCTAATGGTTCTTATACGATAGAAATCGCGCCAATATTTAAAAATTGAGCTGTTGAATAATAGGTGCTACTTGCACCTATTATTTACGGGGCATAGCCGAGGAGTTCTCAATTTTTAAATATGTTTTAAGTGATTACTATCGTATTAGAACCATCGAATTTCTATATGGAACAAGCAATATACAACATCCCCCACTCTCTATGGTCTGAATATCCCATATTGGGCAAAGCGTACTATTGTCAATAAGCGAAATTTTTATATATCTTAGTCTACTTTAAAGGCCGGATCATTTACTAGGTTTTGCAACTTTATATTGGCATCATCTAATGAATTGCCTTTTACTCCAAAGTAGAACTTGATTTTAGGCTCTGTTCCGGAAGGGCGAATTGCACACCAGGCATCGTCATTGAATTCAAGATACATTACGTCTGATTTCGGTAATCCGGTTGGTACTACTGCTCCGGTGGCAGTGTCAGTAATGGTGTCTGCAATATAATCTCTTACTTTTAGTACGGTATAGTCTCCGGCTTTCTTGGGAGGATTGATTCTGTAGCTTTCCATAATCTCTTTGATTTTTTCCATGCCTTCGATACCTTTTAAAGTAACAGAAACTAAATCTTCTTTATAATAGCCGTATTTTTCAAATACCCGCTGCATTTGTTCGTATAAAGAGATACCTTGCTGTCTGTAGTAAGCTGCGGCTTCACAGAACATCATAACAGCTACCACGGCATCTTTATCTCTGGAATGGGTTCCTACTAAGCAGCCATAGCTTTCTTCAAATCCAAATACGAATTCGTTAGAGCCGGTTTGTTCAAATAATTTGATTTGTTCTCCAATATATTTAAATCCGGTTAAGACTTCAATTAAAGTTGCGCCGTAATGCTCTGCAATCTTATCGGCAAGTCCTCCGGTTACAATTGTCTTTATTAAGGCAGCGTTTTTTGGTAAGGTACCATGAGCTGCTCTCTGGGAAAACACATATTCTGCAATTAGGGCACCTGACATATTGCCGGTTAATAATTGGAATTCTCCCTTGTCATCACGGATTTGAACACCCAGTCTGTCTGCATCCGGATCCGTTGCAAGAATTATATCCGCGCCTACTTCTTCTGCTAATTTCTTAGCAATTGTAAATACTTTCGGATCTTCCGGGTTAGGGTATCCTACTGTAGTGAATTCAGAATCTGGCATCTCCTGTTCCGGAACAACATATACATTTTCAAATCCTAATTCTTTTAATATTCTTCTTACCGGCAGGTTTCCTGTACCATTTAAAGGAGTATAAACGATCTTCATATCCTTACACTCTTTTGCTACCGGATTTAATACCAATTTCTTTAACTGGGCAATGTATTTGTCATCAATTTCGCTGCCAATTACCTGATATAGTCCTTTTTTTATTGCTTCTGATTTATCCATTGTTTTAACAACGGAATAATCCGTAATGGCATTTACTTCCTCAATGATTTCCACATCCTTAGGAGAGGTAACTTGTGCCCCATCTTCCCAATATACCTTATATCCGTTGTATTCCGCAGGATTATGGCTTGCAGTTATAACAATACCAGCGATGCAGCCTAACTCTCTAACTGTAAATGATAGTTCCGGGGTTGGTCTTAAGGATTCAAATACATAAGCTTTGATTCCACTGGCATTTAGGCAAAGTGCTGATTCAGCGGCAAACTCCGGCGACATTCTTCTGGAGTCATAAGCTATCGCTACTCCTTTACCGGCACCGCCTTGTTTTAGTATATAATTTGCTAATCCCTGGGTTGCCTTTCTTACAGTATATAGGTTCATACGATTTGTTCCGGCTCCTAAGATCCCACGAAGTCCACCGGTACCAAACTCTAAATCCTTAAAAAATCGTTCTTTTATCTCATTATCATTATTTTCAATGTTCTTAAGCTCTGCTCTTGTTGCTTCATCAAAATATTCGTCATTAACCCATTGTTTGTATTTCTCCAAATAAGCCATATTCAAAACCTCCTAATCAATTTCTCTTATGATGTTTATTTTACTAAACTTTAACCCCAGTTGCAATGTATTTTCACAAATAACAACGTTTAATCTGGCAAGAGAAAAATATGAAATTATAAAGCGTTATTAATATCAATATTTAATTTATTACAATTCTCACATCTAAAAGCTTTTTTCTGTCTTCCCCAAAAGTATTATGTTTAAGCTTATAAAAACAAACTGTCATTCCAAGTGTTTGATTAAAGAATCTTTCTTGTAATAAGATTCTTTGCAACTTAGAATGACAGTCTGGTAACAGCCTCAGCTGTTTGTATTAAGTAAATTTCTTAAGCTTTACCTACAGAACCGAATAATTCCATTTTTTCTTTTACTGTAGCCTTGATAGCTTCTGTACCAGGAGCTAATAGTTTACGAGGGTCAAAACCTTTTCCTGTAAGGTCTTTTCCTTCTTCAATGTATTTACGGGTAGCAGCAGCAAATGTTAACTGGCACTCTGTATTAACATTGATTTTAGCAACTCCAAGGGAGATTGCTTTCTGAATCATATCTTCAGGAATACCGGTACCTCCATGAAGAACCAATGGCATATCGCCGGTTAACTGCTGGATTGCGTCTAATGTATCAAAACTTAGGCCCTGCCAGTTTTCCGGATATTTTCCGTGAATGTTACCGATTCCTGCTGCAAGCATTGTTACACCAAGATCAGCAATTGCTTTACATTCCTTAGGATCAGCCACTTCACCTGTTCCAATAACACCGTCTTCTTCACCGCCGATGGAACCAACTTCTGCTTCTATGGACAAACCTTTTTCATTGCAAAGTCCTACAAGTTCCTGAGTTTTAGCAATGTTTTCATCAATTGGATAATGGGAGCCGTCAAACATAATGGATGAGAAGCCTGCTTCAATACATTTCTTAGCACCTTCATAACTACCATGATCTAAGTGTAATGCAACTGGTACTGTAATATTTAATTCTTCCATCATATTTTTAACCATAGCTGCAACTGTTTTGTAACCACACATATATTTTCCAGCGCCTTCTGATACTCCAAGAATAACTGGGGATTTCAATTCTTCTGCAGTTAATAATACTGCTTTTGTCCATTCAAGATTGTTAATGTTAAATTGGCCTACTGCATATTTACCTGCCTTCGCTTTATTAAGCATATCTTTAGCTGATACTAACATAATATACCTCCATCTTTATTTATTTTCATTGTGCTGCACCACAACTTTTCCTTATTATACCCTATATTTCCATAGAAGGAAATATAAATTACTGTATTTCTTTTTATTTATTGATAATTTTTATATTTAGTCTAATATGTCTCTTTAAATATATGATTTTAAGGACATGTTTATGTATTATAACAACTACTTTTATATAATTTTTCACTTATTGAATCAAAAAATTATAACAAGATTATTTTTATGTATAAAGATTGCTATAAGTGAGATTATCCTTATTTTAAGCAGCTTCTTTCTATGGTATAATGTAGTTATTTTAAAGCAAGTAATGGTACCTCTATATTATACCATAGATATCATAGGATTTCGAATGGAACAGTGTGAATTATTGAAATGTTTAATTCGCACCTGATTTGCAGCAGTGCTGCATCTGCAGGCAGATCGGTATTCAATGGAAACTAGGTTGAAAAACTTTTCTATTTCAACCAGCCATTTGTGCCGACACACAAAGCTGCTGTCGTTATAAAAAGGCGCTACGGGGCCAGAATCGAGGTTATTATGCCGGAAAGAATTATTTTTCATGTTGACGTTAATTCTGCCTTCTTAAGTTGGGAAGCCGTTCATAGAATCATGGATTTGGGAGAGGAACTGGATTTAAGAACCATTCCTTCCGCAGTAGGAGGTGATATCAGTAAGCGTCATGGAGTGGTTTTGGCAAAATCAACTCCTGCAAAACAGTTTCATATTCATACCGGTGAGCCGATTCAGCGGGCATTGCAAAAGTGTCCCCATTTGATGGTGGTACCTCCCAATCACGGGCTTTATGCCCAGTACTCAAAAAAGCTTCATAACATGCTATATGACTACACTCCGGTTATTGAACCTTTTTCTATCGACGAAGCCTTTTTAGATATGACGGGTGTCTGTTTAAATCACCGGGAGGCCATTGAAACTGCTAATAAAATGAAAAAAAGAATTAAAGAAGAACTTCATTTCACTGTAAATATCGGAATATCCACCAATAAGCTTCTTGCAAAGATGGCCTCCGACTTTAAAAAACCGGATTTTGTCCATACTCTTTTTCTTGAAGAAATCCCAAATAAAATGTGGCCTCTGCCATTGGATGAATTGTTCTTTGTAGGAAAAGCCACAAGCAAATCTTTGCATTCTCTTGGTTTAAAAACCATTGGAGATATTGCCAATATGGATCTTAGAATATTGAAAGCCCATTTAGGTAATAAGCACGGAGAGATGATTTATAAAAACGCCAAAGGAATGGATGAATCCCCAGTGGAAGCTGAAACTGCTGCCAACAAGGGATATGGCAACAGCACAACATTATCTCAGGATGTAACGGATTTTGAAACTGCTAATTTGATTTTGCTTTCTTTATGTGAAACTGTTGCTGCCAGGCTTCGCAGTGATGATGTAAAATGCAGCTGCATCAGCGTGGAAGTCACAGATTGGGAGTTTAATCGCCAATCCCATCAGACAACTCTTCTATCACCAACGAATACTACCAATACAATCTATAAGACCGCTTGTGAGTTACTGAAGGACTTTTGGACAGGAACGCCTCTTAGATTGTTAGGAGTACGTACAAGCAAAGTAACCGTAGAAAATTATTCTCAGATGAATTTGTTCGATATGGCTAAGAATGAGAAGTACGCCAAGTTAGATAAGACTTTGGATCATATTCGAAAAAAGTTTGGTCAGGATGCGATCAAACGTGCCAGCTTTATGGAAACAAACAAAAAAGAGAATAACTAGAAAAATTCAAAGGAGGATGTTTGTTGTCAACCTTAATACCCTATAGCATTGACTGCTTGAGATATGAAATACAAAAACTAATAAACTGCTTTTTCTTATCTTGATCATTATGACTATAATTTCCATAACTGCGATAGCAAGTCTCATTACTTTACATTGTTTTTCATAAAAGGAAAATAAAAAATCATTAATAATAAAACCGTGAAAATATTAAATTTATAAGAAGAGAGACGTGCAATATACGAACCCAAAATGTTTGACATTATTATAGGTTCATACATTATACATCTCTCTTTTTAATTGAATAAGCTTAAAAGCTAATTAATCTTTCGTATCATTAAACTGATTAAAAGGGATATAACATTACCTTATATACCATTTTTGCAAATTACTTTTTTATTCATGATGACAGACATGATTCTCATTTTCATGATCATGATGATCGCAGGTAGGACCTTCACTTGCCTGTAAGGAACCATCCAGATAAGATGCTGTAACAACGTCCACATCGCCCTGGGCACCAGGTATTACTAGCATTCCCGCTTCCATAAGGCCTTCCATAGCATGCAGGCCAACTCCACCGCATATAACTACATCAATATTATTTTCACTTAATAAAGTCACTAATTCAGAATGACCTGCTCCATTGCTTGAAAGAGTATTTTTAGACTTTAAATCTTTACCTTCCAATTCATAAATGGTAAAAGCCTGTGTTTTCCCAAAATGCTGGAATACATTATGATTTTCATCCGTTGCTACTGCTATTCTTTTCACTTCTGTGCCTTCTTTAACTTCACCGGACTTTTCAACCGGGTGCACCTTTTCCAAAGTATCTGCCAGATGATCCAGCCAATCTCCTTGTAGTTCTTCCACATTTTCATGGTCAATAGCAGATGCAATAGACGGGTCAATAGGTACTTTAGCAAGTACAGGAAGATTGAATTTTTCACCCACTTCTTCTATATGACTTGTTCCAAAAACACTGATTTTTTCACCGCAATTACCGCAACTAATATAACTATAATTCTCTACCAGACCAAGAATGGGAATATTCATAGCATTGGCCATATTCACTGCTTTAGCAACGATCATGGATACCAGCTCCTGTGGGGAAGCCACTATAATTAATCCGTCCACCGGCAGGGATTGGAATACGGTAAGAGGTACATCCCCGGTTCCCGGCGGCATGTCTACAAACATGTAGTCCACTTCTTCCCATAAAACATCGGACCAGAATTGTTTTACTGTTCCGGCTATGATTGGTCCCCGCCAGACAACTGGAGTTTCTTCTGTTTCCAGCAAAAGGTTTACAGACATAATCTTGGTTCCATTCTCACTGTGAGCAGGTAGTATACCCACTCCATTACTCATTGCTTTTTCATGAATACCAAATGCTTTTGGAATAGATGGGCCTGTAATATCCGCATCTAATATAGCTGTAGCATATCCCCTTCGGTTCATTAGTACAGAAAGATAAGAGGTAATAAAGGATTTTCCCACTCCCCCCTTACCGCTTACAACGCCTATCACTTTCTTAACCGTACTATATTCATTGGCTGCTACACGAAAATCTTCCTTCGCCGGTTCCTTTCTAGAGGAACAACTGGTTTTACAACCTGAGCAATCACTGTTACAACTGCCTTCGCTTTGATATACTTCACTCATTTCCTTGTCTCCTAATCTACATTTGTTATAATTTAATATTACATTACATGTTGCTATTTCATTTATATTCTCTTAAAAATATTACCCATTGGGCAAAAAGTAAACTATATTTTACTGCAATTCTTACATCTGGGTTTACACCGGCAATGCCCCCTGGAAATAATATAATTTCCCCCTTCAATGCGGACTCCTTTTCCCTCACACAAAGCCTCTGCTGCTTTTTTCCTGGCGGAATACAGAATGCGCTGAAAAGTTCCTCTGGATATTTCCATTCGTTTGGCGGCTTCTTCCTGCTCAATTCCCTCCAGATCGCACAGCCTTATGGCCTCTAATTCATCCACGCTGATGGTTATATATTCTTTTTGATTTTCTTCCGATGTAAATACCTTATGTTTGAATTCGGAACATACCATTCTTGGTTTTACATTTCTGGGCATCCCCCACTCCTTTCTGCAAAACTTTATAGTGAGCTATCCATGGTTAACATTATGTAAAATCACTTTTTCTATTATGTGCATATGCACATAATAATTATACTCCCTTGCGCATAATTGTCAATAAGTAATCTCCTATTTTATTTCAAAGAATTTTATCCTAAAAATCACACTATAAAACCTGTTATTAGTGCCATTTATTATACAAGGAACTCTTTAAATTTAATTAATGTAACAAGCAACTTTAAATTGAATATTATAGTTATATATAATTAAAGGAGAATTATCTTGGCTATCAAAATTTTTATAGATCAAGGGCATAATCCGCCAGGTGCAGTGAATGCCGGTGCAGAAGCCAATGGGGTAAATGAAGGAGAAGTTAATTATAATGTTGGTATTTATCTTGCCCAAATGTTAAATGATGACTACAGATTTGAAGCCCGCACCTCCAGAACATCACCAGATCAGGTTTTAGGAACAAGTAATGCAACCAGTTTGGCGGAACGAGTAAGAATGGCAAATGAATGGCCGGCAAATTATTTTATCAGTATTCATGGCAATTCCAATCCAAACCCGGCAATTAATGGTACAGAAGTATATGTTTACGAGTTGTACTCGCAATCTTACGTCTTTGGAGAGTTTGTTTTAAATGGTATCGTAGATTATGTTGGTACAAATGACAATGGATTAAGAGTCAA
Source organism: Anaerocolumna sp. (assembly GCF_032079385.1). NCBI lineage: Bacteria > Bacillati > Bacillota > Clostridia > Lachnospirales > Lachnospiraceae > Anaerocolumna > Anaerocolumna sp. Next base: position 32,967 of record NZ_DAMAUC010000035.1, on the reverse strand, counting down.
CTCTTCTCTATTTGTACTTAGAAGGACAAATATGCCTTCTATATTGGTGGAGTTGGCTTATCTGACCAACTATGAAGATGCACAGAAATTGAGAGACAGGCAATATGATTTTGCTTATGGCATTTATCGAGGAATTTTAAATTATTTTGGATTTGAACCACTTTAAACGAATTCTAATTCTAAATAGACCTTCCAGGGTATTAGTTCTTAATACACCAGAAGGTCTTTTAACGCAATATTAACAAAGTGCGATACTTTAAAAATATATTTTATTGAATAAAATTCATCAGGTCTGAAAATTTGGATAACTGATAGGTTATCCGAGAGGATTTTGCTGCATCTCCGATACCTGCACAGTCCATATTACCAGACAGGGCTGCTTCTACTCCAGATACAGCATCTTCTATTACCAGACAATGCTCAGGTGACATTCCCAGGTATTCTGCTGCCTTTAGGAATACTTCAGGGTCCGGTTTGGACTTGGTAATGTTATTACCATCGGATATTGCATCAAAAAAGTTTTCCAGTCCTATTTGTTTTAGAATTAGTTTCGTATTTCTGCTGGAGGAACCGATGGCAAGTTTTAATCCAAGGTTCCGAAGTGCATGTAATGTTTCTACAACATCAGAACTTACATCATCGGGAGTCATTTTATACAGAAGTTTCTTGTAGATTTCATTCTTCTCCTCCGTATATTTTACCTTGTCTTCATGGGATAAGGCTTCTCCCTGGTAACGTTCCAAAATAATTTCAAAGCTTTCCATGCGGCTTACTCCCCGCAATCTGTTGTTGATTTCTTCATCAAAATAGATTCCCATTTTGTCTGCAAGCTCTTTCCAGGCAAGATAGTGATAATAATCTGTATGGCAGATTACGCCGTCTAAATCAAATATAATCGCTTTGTATTTCATAAGTTCCTGCTTTCTGTCTATTTATATCCAAATAAGCATTTCTACAGAATAATAAAACCTCTATACCGATAGACAATCTTATTCCGGAGATATAAATCACTGCTTTTGATGTTTGATATGCTTCGTGTTACACCATACTATTTTACACTTCTGACATGACTAATTCAACTGAATCTTTTAATTCGTATGGTTTATCATTAACATGTATATTCTTAGCATCCCCCTCTAGTAAAGTAAATATGATTTTTTCCTTTGTCACCTTTACTTCAATATGACTGCCTTCATAAATAATCTTAAATTCATAACCAATCCATTCTTCCGGGAGTTTAGGCGCAAAGCATAATCCTTTTTCTTTCAGCTGCAATCCCCCAAATCCATATACAATAGCCATATAGTTTCCACCCATATTCGCCGTATGTATGCCGTCTTTTGAATTTTGATGGGTGTTATATAAATCCAGCATGGCGGAGTCACCAAAATAATCATGCGCCTTGTCCACATACCCTAATCTGGATGCCATAATACTAAAGATACAGGCTGATAAAGAGGAATCGTGGGTTGTAATCTTTTCGTAGTATTCGTAGGAATTTCTTATAGTCTCCACAGGCTGAAAGTCTTCAAATATAAAATGTGCCAGCACCGTATCTGCCTGTTTGCAAACCTGATGCCTATAAAGATACATAGGGTGATAGTGCAATAGCAAGGGGTAATTCTCTTTGGGCGTATGGGCAAAGTCCCAAACCTTTTTCTCTAAAAAAGAGTCATCCTGTGGATTTATTTTTAATTCTTCATCATAGGGAAGATACATCTGCTCTGCCGCTTTTTCAAATTCCTTTATTTCTTCTTCCTGAATTCCGATTTTATCAACAATGGGTGCTAGTTTTTCTTCTTTTATCAACAAATAATAGAATTTTACCGCCCATTGCAGGTTATACTTTGCCGATGCATTGGTATAGTAATTATTATTCACCATACAGGTATATTCATCCGGTCCGGTAACTTCATTGATTCTAAACCGGCCTTTATAAAAATGCCCTGTATCCATCCACAATCTGGCTGTTTCAAATACGATTTCTCCGCCCTTTTCCGCTATAAAATCTATATTCTTTGTTGCAAGATAATAGGAAATAATAGCATAAGCGATATCTCCGTTAATATGGTATTGAGCAGAACCGGAAGGAAAATATCCGCTGCACTCTTTACCCATAATGGTTCTCCAGGGATAAAGGGCCCCCTTCTTATGACCCAGCAGCTTTGCATTTTCCCTGGCTAAATCCAGAGTTTTATAGCGGTATTCCAGTAAGTTTCTGGAAATATCCGGATTGGTTAATATGAAATAAGGAAGAATATACATTTCTGTATCCCAGAAATAATGTCCCTCATAACCTTCCCCACTTAAACCTTTTGCTGCTATATTACAGTGTTCATCCTTGCCAACAGACTGCATCAGCTGATACAGATTATAATTCAACGCTAAACTTAACTCTTCATCTCCCTCTATCCGGACAAAACTATTTCTCCAGTAGGAATCTAGATAAGTCTTTTGGTGATTGTGTAATTCGATTAGCGACAAACTCAAGGCTTTTTCCATCTCTACGGCAGCTGCTGCCCTGCAATCATCATATCGGATGGAGTCCGCAAAGACGGTATATTTCGTTAAAGCAACGGTTTCTCCCATCTGAATGACAGAATCTATAACAGTTGTAATACTATTTTCTTCATTCTTCATGGTATAAACGCCTGCATTTGTGCTTGTGCCTTCTTTCATTAGGAGATTCGTAACTCCGGTGCATAAGAATAAGCCGGATTTAGCTGTTCGCGATGTAATATAAGAAGTTTGATTATCTATCTCCGTCTTTTCTGGAAGAATATGAGTAAAGCTCTCCCCTGCAACCCTTGGGTCATTAGGATTACTATAATTTAGCACATTACCTTTATGACCGGATATAAAACGTATATCCCCACTAAAGTTTAAGGCTTTCACACTATATTCAATGGTAAATAAGGACAATTGATAAAATGAGGTCATTCGCTTTATGATTATTTCAGCTTCTTTCCCATTTGGTGATCTCCATTTTACCACTCTGATTGTAAATCCATGTTCCATGTCCAGCAGCCGTTTACTTTCTAGCACGGTGCCATCAAACATGGAAAAGGTTTCTTCTCCTAACTGAAGCAATACGCTTTGAGTGTCTGCCACATTTACCATAGCTTGTTTTTCTTCTGCCATACCATATAGCTTTTCTGCCTGTTTCATTTCGGAAATATCATAAAAGCCGTTTATATACGAACCCCGAATGGTATCATATCCATCGGGATAACCTTCTTCCAGATTTGCGCGAATACCAATATATCCATTGGCGTTATGAAACACAGTTTCATTTAACATCAAATCATCGTTACTTAAATTAAAATTGTTAATTTCATAAACTAGTAATTTTTCTCTCATGCTTTTTCTCTTTCCTAATCCCTTCTATAAATGGTGCACATTATTTTAAGGCACCGGCTGCAACGCCTTTAATTATGTATTTTTGCGCACACAGATAGAATATAATAACCGGAATAATTGTTAACATCAACCCTGCCATTGCCAGATTCCATTGAATGGTAAATTGTCCAAAGAAGGATGCCGTGGACAATGGAATAGTACGCAATTTCTCTCCTGAAAGTACAAGGGATGGCAGCAAGTAGTCATTCCAAATCCAAATAACATCCAGTATAATTACCGTTACCGTTGTTGGTTTTAACATTGGAAATACGATCTTTAAAAAAACTCCGAATTTATTACATCCATCAATAGTTGCGGCTTCCTCTAATGATACGGGTATGGATTTTATAAATCCATGATATAAGAATACCGCCATACTTGCTCCAAACCCAACATTCATATAGATTAAGCCTCCTAAGGATTCCAGCATGGGTATGTGTAAATGATTTCGAACCCATCCCATTACCTGCATCAAAGGCATCATAATAGTTTGAAATGGTATCAGCATAGTCGCAACAAAAATCATAAATAGGGTTTTGCTTAATTTATCATTGGTTCTCACTAACATCCAGGCAGTCATAGAGGCCAAAATAACAATGATTGCAATAGAAATTATAGTGACAATCAAAGAGTTGCTAAACGCCTTAAGGAATCTCATCTTCTCCATGGCAGTTACATAGTATTCCTTTGTGAATTTTCCCGGCAGGGCAATCATATTCTCATAAAGTTCCTGGCGGTTTTTAAAAGAGTTAACAAAGACCATGTATACAGGAAATAAGTAAAATGCGCATGCCACCAGCAATAAAATCTCTCCTATAATCCGAACCGCTCTTTTCATTACATAACCACCTCTTTCTTCTTGGTGATGGAAACCTGAATTAAGGTTATGACAGCTACAACGATAAAGAATATAATCGCTTTTGCCTGTCCATATCCATAATGATTCAGCGAGAATATTTCATTGTATATATTCATGGCAAGCATTTCTGTTGCCCGGTTTGGTCCGCCTTTTGTTAAAGAAACGTTGACATCATAAATTTTAAAGCAGTTGGACAGCGTCATAAACAGACCTATGGTAAAAGAAGGCATTATAAGCGGAAACTTAATCCCAAGCAAAGTCTGCCAGAAGTTTGCACCATCCACTTGTGCCGCTTCTATCACATCCTCCGGTATAGCCTGAATGCCGGTTATATAGATAATCATTATATAGCCCGCCATTTGCCAGGTAGCTACAATAATCAACGCCAGCAGCGAAAACTTAGGATCCAGAAGCCAGCTAAAGAATATATTCGTAAGTCCTGTGGCTTCTCCTATGGATTTAAAAACATCCGTAAATATAAACTGCCATATATAACCTAAAATTAAGCCGCCGATTAAATAAGGCATGAATAACATGGTTCTGGCTATATTCCGCACTTTCAGCTTACCGGTTACCAGCAAAGCAAATGCCAGACCCAATATATTAATAATTAAAACTGCAGCTATCGTGAATAGCAACGTATGTCCGGCAGAACTGATAAAGTTTTTATCTGAAAACAACTGTATGTAATTAGAAAAACCAACAAAAGTTTTTTTATTTAACGGCATTCCATCCCATGATATAAAGGAGTATCCAATTCCAATAAAAAAAGGAATTATGACAACCGTTGTAAACACAAATACAAGAGGTAATACAAACAATGCATACCATGCCCTGTCACTTTTTCGCTTCATTAAATCCCTCCTGTCATGGCGGATATTCATAATCCTGACTATCAAAAATCTGTTTGTCATACTAAAGGTTTTTACCTTGAAGTGCTTTACATCTGAAGCTCTCCATCAGGCTTAGAATGACGTATTTTTATACATCTCTTCTTATTGAATACAGTCGGGGTCTATGCTCCGACTGTATTCTAGTAAATCTTTATATTCTTATATTTATTTCGATTCTAATCCTTTTCTAATTCTTTCGACTATAAATCCTTTTCTAATTCTTTTAAAAATCTTTATAGACTTTTGTAAGTTTTTAGTAAGATTTTAATGAGTGATTCCTACTATTTACCAGCTTCTACAAATGCTTCATTCAAAGATTTCAGTAATTCTGTCCCAGTCATATTTGTTGTAAAGAATTCTTGTGCAACCGGTACTAAGTAAACATCAACAATACCTGCCGGCCAGTAGGAGTTCATTGGCCATGGAATGGTTTTACCACCATTGGTATATTCCGCAACAGCTTGTGAAAGAGGATCCAATTTTTCATTTTCCATATTTGCTACTACCGGAATGAAGCCGAACTCTTCCATTAAATATTTCTTTCCTGTTTCACTGGTATACATCCACTGTATAAAATCTTTTCCTGCCTGGATTTCAGCATCTGCTGCCTGAGAATTAACATACCAGCAAGTAGGAACGCTGACAGCGATTTTATCATTTTCTAATATAGGAAGAGGCATCATGCCCATTTCAAAATTAACATCATAATCTGTAAACATGCCATAACACCAGTTTCCTTGGTGAATAGACGCAGATTTACCCATGGCAAAATCACCAGTCTCTTTATCATATTTTACTTCAAGAGGATTATTAGTATTCTCCCGTATAGCTTCCATGAATTTTGCAAAGTCTACAAACTCAGGAGTATTTTCCATGGTTACTTCTCCCTTAATAAGCTGTTCCACATAAGCACCAGGGTCTGCCTGTAATGCAAAAGGAGTATTCAAAATATGTCCAATCAAGAAATAACTTTCAGAAGATAAACTAAATCCATTAACACCTGCTGCTTTTTGATCTTTTAACATGGTTTCAAAAGAAGCAAAGTCGGTCACCTTGGAAGCATCTATTAAATTCTTATTATAAACTACACCAAATCCCTCAACAGTATAAGGAATGCCTGTCACTTTTCCATCTTTTACATCGGCCATATTCTCGGCAATATCGCCAACGAAAGATAAATTACTTAAATCTGCCAGATAGGCTGACAATTCATTGGATTCAGAACCGGGTGCAAGAGAGAACACAGTAGGACCCTGATTATTGCCAAGCTTAATTTTTAACTGCTGTAAGTAATCATCTCCCGTTGTATTCCATACTTCTACTTCAACTCCCGTTTCCGCTTTGTATTCTTGTGCAAGAGCTTTTAATTGATCTGTAATTTCAACTTTGGACTGAAATACAACTATTTTCTTAGCAGATTCTGTTGAAGCTTTTTCTTCTGATTTTGAATTTGTTTTGTCTTCTGCCTTTTCCTCTGTTTTGGTATCCGTATCATTTGTAGTATTCGTTGACTTGTTGTCTTTTGACCCTCCACATCCGGTTAAGGTCATAATCCCAATAAGAGTCATAATTAGTAAAACTCGAAATGTCTTTTTCATTTTTTTCATTCCCTCTCCTTCATAAACATTTTTAATAAAACGTTACACTAATATATTAGGGCATAATACCATATATGTCAACTATTTCTTTGATATTTTTGATTAAATTGCACAACTTTGATTAATTTGTATAAAAAAATAAAAATAAAACCACTGTTAAAAGGTTGCCTTTGTAACTTTTAACAGTGGTTTTACTAAAATAAAGTAAAATAGTACTCATTTTTTACTAACCCGCTCTATATCTTACTTGTTTATTCTTTTTTCGGAAACACTATTTCGCCATATAATCTTAGCTGATATTTTAAAAGGTTCTACATTCCGTTTACCTCTAATGTTTTCTATTAAGTATCTGGCTGCAATATAACCCCGTTCATAGTTGGGAATAGAGACGGTTGTAAGTCCCATGGGTTCTGCCAAATCACAATTATCAAATCCCGTTACGGCAATATCCTGAGGTACCCGTATTCCATTATCCTTAAAAGCTTTTATAGCTCCAATGGCCATATTGTCATTGGCACATACCAAACAGTCCGGAAGTTCCTGACTTAATAGCAAAATCTTAGCTGCCGTATAGCCGCTCTTTTCACGATAATCTCCGGCAAAATAGGATTTTTGCTGAAAATTAAGGTGATTTGCCTCTAAAACATCCCGAAAGGCTTTATATCTCTCTTTATTATCTGCGGTTTGCTCCGGTCCTCCCACGAATCCAAAATGACGATAACCTCTGTCAATAACCCCCTGTATAAGTTCACTCATAGGATCGTAATTATTCACCACAACGGATTTGATGTAAGGGTTGTCCAAAATTCTATCCAAAACTACAATGGGATAGTTTTCGTCGGCTATCTTAATTAAGGTATCATCCTTCATATTTTTATCCAATATAATACTTCCGCTGCTTAAATTACTCCGCATATATTTTTCAGATGATTTATCGGTGCAGATAATCAGATCAAAATCATTATCGTTTACATAATCACTAATGCCATTGATAATTTTTAAATAAAAACTTCTGTCAAAGTCGCTGAAATTAAATACAATGGTATTACTCTTCCCTGTTTTTAATGTCTTACCAACACTGTTAGGGTAATACCCCATCTCTTTACATATACTCAATATTCTTTCCCTGGTTTCTTCACCTACATTCTTTTTTTCATTTAACACATTAGAAACCGTTGAAATAGAAACTCCTGCAGCTTTTGCCACATCTTTTATACCAACCATATTCCCTGCCTCCCAGAAAACTTCTTTCTTATAAATTATTTTACTTCTTTCCGAAATATTTTACAACAATTTTATCACTTTTTACTAAATACTTTAATAAACCAATATTTTTATTAGTCCCCATTGCATGCTGTATCTGCTTGCGCTGTCACAAATCAGGGTCTGAATTATGCATTTCTATAATTTACATTAATATTCGAAGAACTTTATTCTTGAAAAACCTTCCTAATCTATAAATACTAGCATAAAACCAGTATAAATTTAGTATCATATCATTAAGAATACTAAAATTTGTATATTGGTCATAAAGTTACACACTCCTGTATCCGCAACATATAATAAAGAAGCCACCCTATTTGCAAACTCTAAAGATGAGGCTCTTTCACCAATACTTTAGATGGAAAATTTCTCTTTCTGTAATAGAAAAAATTCTTCTTTCTTTATAGTACTTGCTGTGCTATAATGTTATTTGGTGATAATGACGCCATAAGAAACGAATTTACTAAATATATTTCCATGAAACACATTTCTTTTTTCATCATGGTGATGTAAATAGTTTCTTTTTTTATTCGATTAAGTTTTATTTCATATATAAAGATATTTTTCTTTTGAATAAAGCAGCAAACACTTGGAGGAACGCAATGAACGATGTAGTACATAATTTTGAAGAGAGCTTAAAGGAGTTATTAGCTTTTGCAAATGCTAATAAAGGTATTGTTGAAGTTGATAAAGTGAATGACTTTTTTAAAGAGTTAAACTTGGATGTTAGACAAATAGATAAAATTTATGAGTATTTGGAAGCACATAACATCGTTGTTTTAAATCCTGTGGAAGAGGACGAGCCGGATGACGAAACACTTTTAGAATTAGAAGAAAGTGATGAAGCTGCATTGCTGGAATATGATGATGCTTCTTTTGCATCTACCATAACAGATGATCCGGTAAAATTGTATCTGAAAGAAATCGGTACATATCCTTTGCTATCTGTTTCAGAAGAAATAGAGTTAGCCAAAAGAATAGAGGAAGGGGATGTTCAGGCCAAGCAAATGTTGGCCGAATCCAACCTCCGTTTAGTGGTTAGTATTGCGAAACGTTATGTGGGCAGGGGATTATCTTTTCTGGATTTAATACAGGAGGGTAACTTAGGTTTAATTAAGGCAGTTGACAAGTTCGATTATAACAAAGGTTACAAATTCAGTACTTACGCAACTTGGTGGATACGTCAGGCAATCACCAGATCCATTGCTGACCAGTCCCGTACTATCCGTATCCCGGTACATATGTCTGAAGTAATCAATAAAACATACCGAGTATCCAGAAATCTTCTTCAAGAACTGGGCAGAGAGCCTTCAGAACAGGAAATTGCAGATGCAATGAAGCTTCCTATTGAAAAAGTAAGAGAAATATTAAAAGTTTCTGCGGATCCAATTTCTCTTGATACTCCAATTGGCGAAGAAGACGATAGCCATTTGGGAGATTTTATAAAAGATGATTCCATTATGGGGCCTGAAGAAGCTGCCTCTTATGCAGTCCTTCAGGATCAAATCGCTAAATTGTTAGAAACCTTAACAGACCGGGAGCAGCGTGTATTAATTCTTCGTTTTGGATTACAGGACGGCAGAACCCGTACTCTGGAGGAAGTAGGCAAAGAATTTAATGTAACCAGAGAACGAATTAGACAAATAGAAGCAAAAGCACTTAGAAAATTAAGACATCCAAGCAGGGCTAGAATGTTAAAAGGATATGATATTATATAAAAGAGTCCTAATGAAACAATTACCAGATTACTCATACTTGTCCGATGAAGTGTTAATCTCATGACACCCTTTATATTCATTAGATTAAAGATAGGAAAGTTCATAATTATAGGGCACTTATGTTTATGAGATTAAAGATAAGGAAGTTCATAATTATAGACCCCTTATGTTTATGAGATTAAAGATAGGGAAGTTTATAATTATAGACCCTCTTTATGTTCATAATAAAAGATACGAACCTCAAAATCATAAACACCCTCTATGTTAATGATATAATAAAAACGTAATGAGGAAAATACAAGCTTGCTTGAT
>NZ_DAMAUC010000035.1:0-22825 GCF_032079385.1 Anaerocolumna sp. | reverse complement strand
TTTTTTCGAGTGGAGTGCCAAGATCATGAACGCGCTTTACGTTCATGATATAATAAAAACGTAATGAGGAAAATGCAAGCTTGCTTGATTTTTTTCGAGTGGAGTGCCAAGATCATGAACGCGCTTTACGTTCATGATATAATATACGAAAGGCTGGAATCAGCTATGAGACGAATCATTTTAATGGCAGTTAGAAGCATCTTTCAACTACCTTCTTGGTTGTATAAAATACGCAAATTATCTAATACGGAAAAATATGATGAGGCAACGAGATATGCTTTACTGCATCGTGTAACTCCTATTGCAAACCGCCATGGCCGGATTAAAATAGAGTGTCATGGGCTCGAGAACCTTCCGGAAGAAAACGGATATGTATTATATCCAAATCATCAGGGATTATTTGATGTATTGGCAATTTTAGAAACCCATGAGCAACCGGTTTCTACTGTGTCAAAAAAAGAAGTTGAAAATCTTTTCTTTATTAAATATGTATTCAAAATGCTTGGTACAAAATTTATTGTTCGTGAAGATATACGCCAATCCATGAAAGTTATGATGGAGGTAACCAAGGAGCTGAAAGAAGGACGCAATTATATAATATTTGCAGAAGGAACCCGCTCCCGTAATAAAAATAACATTCTGGAATTTAAAGGCGGCAGTTTCAAATGTGCTGCCAATGCCAGATGTCCAATCGTTCCGGTTGCAATAATTGACTCCTATAAAGCTTTTGATACCAATTCATTAGCTAAATTAACCGTTCAGATTCATTATCTGAAGCCACTATATTATGAAGATTACAAAGATATGAAAACAGTGGAAATAGCTGAAACGGTTTCTCAAATGATTCAGAAAACAATTAAAGAGAACGAAACAATTTAAACCATTAAGAAAGAAACTGCAAGTTTAAATTGAACTGCTTTTATTTACAGAGTTCTTAAATCCTTATGTACTTTATGAGATATTTAAGAGCTCTCTTTTTGTGCTATTTTTCTGTGCAAAAATCCTAAAATTGTGTTAATATCTTTATTAGCACAATGATACAAGGAGGTGAATTATGATAAATGTAATGTTTGTATGTCATGGCAACATCTGCCGTTCTCCAATGGCAGAATTTCTATTTCGAGATATAGTTACTAAGAGGAGCCTTGGCAGCCAATTTCATGCAGCTTCCTCTGCCACCAGTACTGAGGAAATAGGTAATCCGGTTCATTACGGTACCCGAAATAAACTAAACGAGTACGGCATATCTACAAAAGGAAAATATGCCATACAACTGACCGGGAAAGATTATGATAAATACGATTATATAATCGGAATGGATCAGCGAAATATAATAAACATAGACAAAATCGTAGGCACTGACCGGAAAAATAAAGTAAGAAAACTCTTAGACTTTACTTCTGACTCAAGAGACATAGCCGATCCCTGGTATACCGGAGACTTCGATCAGACTTACCGTGATATTTATGAGGGCTGTGAAGCCTTACTAGATTATATCCTGATTCAAAAAGAAAATAAGCTATAAGGAGGCTAAGAAATGCGGGAAGTAACTTTTAAAATGGAACGTCAGGGTTTAGTTAAAGAAGGGGACGAAGTCCGTATTATTGAACGTCCTTCTCCAGCTAATTATTCCTATATTATAGAGCCCGCCGTAGCAATGTCCGGATGTATTCCTTTTAGCCAGAGGATTAAATCCAAAAGCGGTGTGGTAAAAGAAATTAAACATACCGAGCGGGGCTATTATGTAATTGTAGAATTTAATGAGTAAATATCTGTTCATTAACAAAAAATCATTTTCATAGCAGGCTTCTGTAACCCAGTATTTCCCCACGGACAGCAACTTAAAATAACCTTAAAGGCACAGAATTGGTTGGAAAAAGCCAGTTCTATGCCTCCAAGGTTATAATCACTTAAAAAACGAAATAGTATCAAACCATGTTATCTACTATTTCATAAATAATAGCACTATTTTGTTCTAAAGTCTTTATCAAATGCTGGATTAAATGCATAGAAGTTTCTGGAATCTAATTTATCTTGAACAATACGTAAACCTTCACCAAATCTTTGATAATGGACAATTTCTCTTGCTCTTAGGAATCGAATGGGATCAGCAATATCTGGATCTTTTACCATACGTAAGATATTGTCATAAGTAGTCCTTGCTTTTTGTTCTGCTGCCATATCTTCGTGTAAATCCGTGATAGGATCTCCTTTCGATTGAAAAAAGGTAGAGCTAAAAGGCATTCCGCTGGCTGCTTGGGGCCATAATCCTACGGTATGATCTACAAAGTAAGTGTCAAAACCTTGGGCTTTAATTTCTTCAATAGTAAGGTCTCTCGTTAACTGATGAACGATGGTGCTTACTATTTCCATATGAGCAAGTTCTTCCGTTCCAATATCTGTCAGCAGACCTGCAACTTCTCTATAGGGCATGGTGTATCTTTGGGAAAGATATCTCATAGAAGCTGCTAATTCTCCGTCGGGACCACCAAACTGCGTGATTATAAACTTAGCCGCTTTCGCATTTGGCGTTTTAATATTTACAGGGTATTGTAATCGTTTTTCATAACTCCACATAAATTAGCACTCTCCTTCCCATGGCCATGGTTCAGTAACCCAGGTCCATACATTCTCAGTTTTTACATCATAAGAAGAGATAGGACCATAACAATCTCTATACTCTTTTACAGCTTCTTTTCTTAACTGCCTATAATTTTCATAATACTCTAAAGCTTCCTTGTCACAGGGATGGGTATCAAGGAATAGCTTTACATCGTCAATAGCAAAACTTACTTCTGTAATACAGCGCATTAATTGATCTCTGCTTCTTGTCATGATCTATCACCTCTCATTCCACATCCATCTTTGTATCCGTAGAAGGGAAGTACTAATTCTTCAAATATAGTACCATGAGCCAGACCTGTAGGTGCGTCAAATACCTTTCTCCATTTTTGGAATGGAACGTATGCCATGGCTAATGGCATTCTATCCAAGCATTTATCAGCAAGGTCTTCATTGCAAACATCCTTTTTTACTTCTTCTCGCAACTCAGAACCTAATTCGCCGCAGCCACAGGAATCATCAGAAGCATTCCGGTATGAACCCATATTTCTACGATTGTTATAACGTCCATACCTTTGTTGTCTGTAATCCATTTAGTAAATCTCCTTTATTTTATTTATATCACCATTTTATGAAACTAATTATGTATGGTGACAATTAAAATAAAGAAAGACACATATTCTATGGATTTCTTACATAAAATATGTGTCAAAATATAACGGGAAAATAGATGGTTTTGCAAAGGTTTAAAACCCCCGGTAAATCTTAAATTAACCTCGAAAACCTCGTCCAATTATTTCACTTGTATTGGTTATTAGCATAAATGCTTCCGGCTCAGCTTGTTTTACAAACTTCCTTAATTGAATTGCCTGAGCACGGCTCATTACGGTTAAAATAATTTTCTTATTCTTATGGGAAAATGCCCCTTGTGCTTCAAACACGGTAGCGCTTCTATTTAAACCATTTATAATATATTCACAAATAGGATTAGGGTCTTCACAAATAACTGTAAAATACTTGTGCAAATTCATATTTTCTATTGCACTATCTACCACTGCTGATTTTAATATCAGTCCCAGTAAAGAAAGTAACCCGGTTTTTACATCGAAAACAAGAAATGCAGCCAGGGTTAATAATAAGTCTGTATAGAATAGAGAACGTCCTATATCCGTATTGGTGTATTTTTTAAGTAACATGGCTACAACATCCGTACCCCCGGTGGATGCGCCAATATTAAAAAGTATCGCTGCTCCTGCTGCAGGAAGTGCAACAGCAAATGCCAATTCCAAAACAGGCTCATTCGTTATTGGTCTATTCATTGGCACAAGAACTTCTAGTACCTTTAATGCCAGAGACATTAAAAGACTTCCATATGCGGTTTTGTTTCCAAAACTCTTTCCTAATACAAGATAGCCCACTATAAGTAATAAAATATTAACTATTAAAACTATTGTTCCTGAGCTTACTCCTTCGCCAAAAAAGCTGCTAAGAAGAATAGCCAGTGCGGTAACTCCTCCGATAGAAAAGTTGTTTGGAAATTTAAAAAAGTATACCCCGAAAACCACCAACATAACTCCAATTGTAATCAGAACATACTCTTTCAATTTTTCTCTAATGGTATTAAATGGTATCACAGGTCCTCCTCTAAAATACACTTAAGCCTTACAAAGTATATTTTTCTTTTATTATAGGCAAAATTGCCATTACTCCACTCCATAGTATGCTATTGTCTAATTAAAAAGTCAAGTATTTATTAGAAAAATCGCCTATTCGCCCCTTTCATAGTTAGGAAGTTTAGAACTTAATAATATCCTATAGATTTAAAAATTTGATAACTTTTATAATTTTTTATAATTTCGCTAAAACTATTTTTAGGTTTACACCGTCTTATTATTAGAATAAGATAAAGCATGCAGTTCTTATTTATAATCGATATAATTATTTCATCCGGTATTGCGCAAGAAGGGGATTTAGTATGAAACCAAAGATTAACCAAAATATTGTAGAAAATTTTTTGATAGAGAATAGGGAAGCTTATTATCGATTGGCTTACAGTTATGTACATAACAAGGACGATGCTCTTGATATTGTGCAGGACGCAATATGTAAGGCTTTGAGCTCGTCTAAAAGTTTAAATGATCCAAATTCCATAAAGTCCTGGTTCTACCGTATTGTTGTAAATACATCCCTTGATTTTATCCGGAAAAATAAAAGAATGGTATATGTAGAAGCCGAGGACTTAGAAGTATTAGGCCCAAGCAAAAGCGACCAATATGAAGATTATGATCTTCAGAAAGCCCTTGAGAAACTTCCAACCATGAGTAAAACAATTATAACATTACGTTTTTTTGAAGATATGACCTTTGAAGAAATTGCACAAATATTGGATCAGAATATCAATACTGTTAAAACAAGGTTTTACACATCCATACGTAAGCTTCGAATTGAGTTGGACGATATTACAGATTATTATTAAATCCCTAACCCGTAAAACAGAAAAGAGGTTGAATATGAAAAAACTTTATGAATTAAAAAATGATTATCTTAATGTGCAAATTCCAGATGAGTTAGAATTTCTTGTTAAAAAAACCGTTACGAAAAAGGAGAAAAATATGAAACGAAAGAAAAAATTTTTAACATGTACAGCATCTGTAGCGGCTGCAGCTGCAGTTTTTGTAGGAACTATAAATATTAGCCCGGTTGCAGCTCAAGCTATGTCAAATGTTCCTGTTCTTAAGGATCTGGTTAAGGTGGTAACCTTCCGTGAATACCATTATGAGGACGACAGCCATGAACTGGACATTAAAGTTCCACATATTAATGGATTAGATAATAGTGATCTGGAAGACATTCTAAATGATGATTATGTTAAAGAAAACGAGCAGCTCTATAAGGAGTTCATGGAACAAATCGGCAATGAAGACAATTTAAATGCAAAGTATTTTGCACTATACACAGACTATGAAGTAAAAACAAATACAGACAGCTTATTGGTTGTTGCTAATCACAAAACAGAAATTGCTGCCTCCGGTTATGAGACCGTACATTATAATAATATTGATAAGCAGAATAAACTTTTAATTACACTTCCAAGCTTATTCAAAGATGACAGCTACATTGAATTGATTAGTGAAAATATTAAATCTCAAATGAAAGAACAAACGAAAGGGGACGAAGATAAGGTTTATTTCTTAGATGATGACAGGGCTGACAGCTTTACATCTATTAAAGAAGATCAGAGTTTTTACATTAATTCCGAAGGTAAACTGGTAATCTCCTTTAATGAGTATGAAGTTGCTCCTGGATATATGGGTATTGTAGAATTTACTATACCAACAAATGTACTACAGGATGTACTAGCAAGTAATTATTATATTAAATAATATCGGAAGGACTTTTTCAGAATAATTCCCTTCCTATTATAGATATTAAAATAGAGCAGCATAAAAATATCTCCAACCATGTTCATGTGGCTGGAGATATTTTTATTGAACTTAATCACTGTCATATCAAAATTAGACTTACATTTATGCAACTGAAATCAAATTATTCTCAAACAATGAAAATTTAAACCAATTTGTAGCAAGATAACAACACAATGCAAAAAATAACAATTTCGTTTCATGACATTTTACCAATTAACAAGTAAAATGAATATAGAAAAACAACAAAAAAACTAGTGCGGAATATAGTTTAATTGGGTGATTTTCATATATTTGGCGCTGAGCTTTTAAGGGAGGAGTAAATAAAATGTCTAATTCGATGGTGTCAGCAAAGTCGCCTTCAAAGGGTTTCGCGAAAAGAAAAAAAACTATTATTTTATTAAGTATGCTTGCTCCAGGAGCAATTTGGCTTGTCCTGTTGCGGTACCTACCGATGTTCGGTATCGTAATTGCATTTCAAAAATTTACAATTTACACCAAGGATCCAACTCTATTTAACAATATTAAGCATAGTGCCTGGGTAGGCCTTAAAAACTTCGAGTTTTTGTTTGCCACCTCGGACTCCTGGAAAATGATTAGAAACACAGTTGGTTATAATGCTTTATGGATTGTGCTTGGAACTGTCATTGCAGTAGCTTTCGCGATTATGTTAAGCTTAATAACCAAAAAGTTTGTAGCAAAAACCTATCAAACTTTGATGTTCTTTCCTTACTTTCTAAGCTGGGTTGTTGCAAGTTATTTCTTAATGGCTTTTTTGGATCCGACATACGGTCTTATTGCTCATTTTCAGAAACAGGCGGGAATGGAGGTAACCCAATGGTATTTCATTAATAAGCCATGGCCCATCATTCTGACGATTGCTTATCTTTGGAAAAATATCGGCTATTCAACGGTTCTGTATCTGGCTGCAATAACCGGTATCGACAGTTCTCAGTATGAAGCAGCAAGTATTGATGGAGCAAATAAATGGCAGCAGATTCGATATATCACAATTCCTCATTTAAAACCTATGATTATCATCCTGCTTATCATGAGTGTAGGACGTATTATTAACTCGGACTTTGGATTGTTTTATACGGTACCTAAAAACTCCGGGCCTCTGTTCCCTACCACGCAGGTTATGGATACATATGTATATCGTGCATTTATGGCTACTAAAAATCCGGGTATGAGTACGGCAGCCAGTTTATTGCAGAATGTAGTTGGTTTTTTCTGTGTTATAACTGCTAACTCAATTGTACGCAAAATAGATGAAGAAAGCAGTTTGTTCTAGGAGGAGGAGAATCATGAAATCTGATACTGTAAAAATAGTTTCGGCAAAGCGTAAGTCAAGAATGAATTCGATTGGCCTGCCTGCTGAGATTGTAATTTATATTATACTTGGCCTTTTTTGTTTGCTTTGCGTTGTTCCTTTTATATTTGTTGTAATCATTTCCTTTAGTTCCGAAGATAGTATACGAGAAATTGGCTACTCCTTTACCCCGCTTAAGTGGTCACTGGAAGCATATAAATTCGCATTCACTTCAAACAAAGGAATTTGGCGTTCCTACTTTAACAGCTTTTTTATTACTATTTTAGGTACAGTGTTAAGTGTTGCAATTTGTGTATTATATTCTTATCCACTATTTCGAAAGGATTTTAAGTATCGCAAATTCTTTACCTTCTTCTGTTTCTTTACCATGTTGTTCGGAGGAGGTTTAGTACCAACCTATTATGTGAGTAAGAATATATTGGGCCTAAACGATAATTATGCAGCGTTAATTGTACCTGCGCTATTTAATCCATTTAATATCATTGTTATGCGAACGTTCTTTCAAAGTTCGGTACCCACGGAACTGATTGAAGCTGCTGCAATCGATGGCAGCGGAGAATATAATACCTTGCTTAAAATAATCGTTCCGATTGCAAAGCCTGGAATTGCTACCATTGCATTATTGAATGCACTTGCATACTGGAATGAATGGTATCTGGCCATGCTGTATATCCGAACTGAAGAACTTTATCCTCTGCAGTATCTGTTAATGAGATCGCAGCAGAATATTGACTTTTTAACAAGGAATGCCACTTTGCTGGGCTCAGAGATTTCAAAAATCGTAAATGACTTACCGCAGCAAAATTTACGAATGGCGCTTGCTGTGCTGATTGTAGTTCCGATTGCATTCGCCTATCCATTTTTCCAAAGATTTATCATATCGGGTCTTACAGTAGGATCAGTAAAAGGGTAAGAACGGCTTATTTAAAAGTCGCTTACATAAATATAATATTTTTAGGGAGGGTTATAAAATGAAGAAAAAAGTACTATCAATTGTCCTGACGATCATGACGCTGACCGTACTACTTACTGGCTGTGGCAAAACAAAAGACAAAGAAACAACAGACACAAAAACTTCAAGCAAAACCGTAACTGATACACCTGGCACTGATGAAAAGGATCCAGCACCAACAGAAGAAGCAAATGTTGATATATCAGAACCAGTTACATTAACCTGGTATCTCGAAGGAAATAGTGTTTCCGATGATAAGGCTGTATTGGAAAAAGCTAACGCATACCTGAAGGAGAAATTGAATGTAACCTTGAAGCCAATCTGGGGTACCTGGGGTAACTTCAATGATAATGTAACACTCTCCATTAGTGGTGGAGATGACGTGGATATTTATTTCACATGCTCCTGGACTTCAAATGAATACAATAAATTTTCTAAAGATGGTGCTTATCTTCGTCTAGATAAGGACGACAATAACCTGATTGAAAAATATGCTTCGAATGCATGGAATCAGCTTCCAGATATTTTGAAAAACAGTGCTAAAATTCCTGGATCTGATGGAGAAGGTGTATATGCATTTCCAGTCTACAAGGATTATGCTACCCAGAACTGCTGGGATGTGAATGTAACATTGTTAGAGAAATACGGATATACTCTTGATGATATTAAGAATACAGATTATTATGGTTTTGGAGAAATTCTTAAGAAAGTGAAAGAAGGAGAAGGAAAAGACTTCTATCCACTTTTAGTTGAGGGTATGGTACTGGAAAGAATGGTAAATAATTCAATTATGGTTACTGGTGACTCCCAAGACTGTAATATGCTTTCTTACTATATCAATCCTACAGATGTATCAAAAGAAGGTGTTTATAGCAATAAGATACTAAGTAAGTTTGAGACACCTGAATATAAGAAATTTATCGAAAAGACTCGTGAATATTATTTAGCTGGATATATTGATCCTCAAATGGCTATTAAAGACCAGGCAAATGATGCTCGTACTGCAGCTCAGAATGCAGCAAAATATCTCATAGGTACACAAAGCTATTCTCTTGGATATGAAATCCAGGAAAGTTCAAAACGTGGAATTGAAGTAGCGATGGTTCCTTGCACACCTGCTTATATTGATACCACAGCTTCTCAAGGTGCTATGATGGCTATATCCGCAACTTGCAAGAATCCTGAAAGAGCAATTATGTTCCTTAACTTACTAAATACCGATCCAGAACTTATGACTTTATTAAACTTTGGTATAGAAGGTACTCATTATGACATGGCAAATGGTGAAGTTGTATTTAACCAAGATGCTCGTGGCACCTATGCACCTTGGACCAATGGCCTAGGTAACGTTACAATTCTTCCACCACAGGAAGGTCAGGGACTTAATTTCTATGATACTTTTAAAGAATATTATGCATCATCAGTTGCAATCCCAATTAATGGATATGTTTTCGATCCAGGAAATATTGAGACGCAAATGGCTGCATTAGCAAACGTAGGTGGAGAATACGCTCTTGCACTTAATACCGGTGCCATTGATCCTGCTACAAAATTACCTGAATTTATACAGAAACTAAAAGACAATGGTATTGATCAAGTAGTAAATGAAGCTAATGTACAATTAGATGCATGGCTCGCTAAAAATAAATAATGACCATGATATAATATAAAAAAGACGTGTCGTATATTAACTAGAATTTTAATATACGGCACGTTTTTGTTTAGGAATCTAAAGATAAACGGGAGGGTAAAGAATGCGTAAGGTGCTAAAAAATTCTAAGTACATAGATCCATCGGATAAAGATTGTGATGGGGATGATAGAAAAAGCGAGAACCGAATCAGTAAAATTGGAACCTATTTCTTTTCCATACGTTTTAAATTAATTGCTTCTTTTCTGGTGCCCATCGCATTCATCATATTATTAGGCATCGTTTCCTTTCGAGTGGCGGCTGACAGTATTGTCCGTAATTATGAAACTGCAACCCTTCAATCCATTGATATGGCCAGTGAATATCTGCGTTTTGGCTTGGAGGCAGCAGAAAATACAGCGGTCCAATATATGAGAGACGATACCATTACAAAACATTTTTTGAATCTATATAGTAGTGATGCATTAGAATATAGGAATAGAGAAGACAGAATTTTTAATCAACTAAAAACGAAAAAGAAAACGGATGAATTTATCGGGAATATTTATATCCTATCGGATCTAGTCCCATCCATCGCAACGGTATCTGATCTTCAAGGCAATCTATATGGGGGCTTTATTAAAACTGATCTTGGCACTTATCTTAAGACGAATAAAACGAAACATGCATGGATTGGGGAGAATGAATATCTGGACAGTAACCTTGGAACCTCCGATAGCCCCTATTCAATGCGTTATGTACGTAATTTTACATCTGCAGAGGCACTAATGGTGATTGATATCAGTAAAGATACCGTAGATAGGATTCTCGAGAATCTTAAAATAGACAAGACCGGCTTTGTTGGAGTTGTTACCGAAGATGGAAGAGAAATTACATTAAACGATAATGAAGATTCTTTATTCTATGGAGAAGCCTTCTATCAGGCTGCAGTAACTGCTAAGGAGGACACAGGGGCAGAATACGTTGATTATCACGGACAGGATTATCTGTTCATGTATTCCAAGATAGGGAATACCGACATCGTTATCTGTTCACTAATACCGAAAAAAACAATTACCAGCCAGGCAGACAATATCAAATTAATTACCTATGTGATTGTGTTCATTGCATGTTTAATAGCAGTTTTAACCTGCTTTGGGATATCAATGGGTATTGATAAAACCATTAAAGAGATTATCGTCGGACTTAAAAAAGCAGCAAAAGGTGATCTTACAGTTTCTTTTCATTCCAGGAGCAGGGATGAGTTTCATCTTTTGATTAGTGAAATTCAGAATACCTTCCTGAATATGAAATCTTTAATTATGCAGGCGAAGGAATTAAGCGGTGAGGTATCAAACTCCTCCATTGATGTGACAAAAACCTCAGGAATGTTTTTTAAATCTACAGAGGATATTACATCTGCCATTCTTGAAATTGAACAGGGCATCTCCCAGCAGGCAAAGGAAGCAGAGCAATGCTTAACCCAGATGGATCAATTATCTCAAAGGATTGCCTTGGTAAGTAATAATACCAGGGAAATTGCAGAGATTGCAGATAAAACGATACATAATACAAAGGACGGGGCCGTTGTAACAGAGCACCTAAATCAACAAACTAAGACTACCATTGAAATTACTACAGATATCATTAATAAAATTGAAAAATTAGCAGAGAAATCCTCTACCATAAACAATATTGTGAATGTAATTAATGAGATTGCAGACCAAACGAATCTGCTATCTTTAAACGCTTCCATTGAGGCGGCTCGTGCAGGAAACTATGGAAGGGGCTTTTCAGTAGTCGCTAATGAGATAAGGAAGCTGGCAGAACAATCCCAGAAATCGGTGAATGATATTAAGGATATCATAAGCAGTATACAAGATGATACGAAAAATGCGGTACAAATTACTTTAGAAGCAGAAAAAGCACTAAAATTACAGGATGGAGCTGTAAAAAATACAATGAAATCATTTCATAATATCTCAGATAGTGTAGAGGATTTAATGACTTATTTAAATCATATTGCTGATAATGTAGGCAATATGGAAGATGCAAGAGTCAGCACTACGGAAGCGATATCAAATATATCGGCAGTAATGGAAGAAATTGCAGCCTCCACAAATACGGTTAATCAAAACTCTAATTTACAGTTATCCTCCGTGGAAACTTTGAATAATTCAGCAGGTAATTTAAATGAGAATGCAAAACAACTGGTGGAGGCAGTATATAAATTTCAAATATGATTGTAATCATGCTGGGGCAAATGGGAAACTCAGCTGCATCAAGGCATTAACACTAGTTCAATTTAATATCATTCAAACAAATTGTCTGATATCAATAATTCTTTAATATGTATTTTTCAACAGTTCAAAGACGAAAGCGCGCAGTTGAATTTGTTGTAAAAATAGAAGCTGTGATTGTAAATGAAGATTAGTCTTGCTGCTCAAACTTGAAAATTCAATCTTCGTAATGAATGTATATTTTTACAATCACCACAAAAATAACTCAATCGAAAGGGGATACTAAAATGAATAATCCGAAAAAATTAAACAAAAACAACAATGTTTCAAAAAGCGGTCTCACTTCATATGCATGTACTACTTACTGCCAGTGCGATAAAAGCTGCTACGGCGGAAGCAGTGCAGGAATGCAGGTAAATACAATAGGTTCTACTGTTAGAGAATGGTAATCTGCTATCAGGTAGATGAAAGCGCCTAGTGTAACATAACTTGGGGATAAGGATATTTGATCATATAAGTATCCTTATCCCCTATAATACATAGCAGGAGGAAATCAAATGAACCCTATTTATAAAACTTTTTCGACACTAAGCGGATTCTATGTTTATGACAGAAGTACGAATTCTATTATCAACATTGAAAGAAATGAGTTTGATCTACTGAACAAAAATGATAAGCAAACAATTATACAATTTAAGAAAAAAGGTTATATGGAAGATAATGGTATTGAGCGGATTAGACATCTTAGTACGGATTACCTTAAGCATTACCTTCATAATAATATAGAGCAACTCACTTTACAGCTAACACAGAATTGTAATCTGCGATGCAGTTATTGCCCTTATATGGGTGGGTATGATAATCGAAAGTATTCCAATAAAATAATCTCCATTGAAACAATCCGGAAAGGAATTGACTTTCTATTCGCCCATTCACAAAATTCAAAACAGATTGCAATCGGTTTTTACGGCGGTGAGCCATTATTGGAAATGCCTTTACTTAAGGATGCTGTAGAATACATAGAGGAAATAAAGGAAGGCCGGGAGGTTGTCCTTACTTTGACGACAAATGGAACTTTACTGACTGATGATAATGTCGAATTCTTTATAAAGAAAAATTTTCAAATTCTTATAAGCCTTGATGGTGCTAAAGAATACCATAATGCCAACCGGGTGTTTCCTAATGGGGAAGGATCTTTCGATGTTATTATGAAAAAGCTCAGACATATACAGCAGAAATATCCCACATTCTTTTCCAAATTAACAATTAATTCTGTTATCAGTACCAATAATGATTTATCTTGTAGTAATGATTTTTTTAATGCAGACGAAGTCTTGGAACAACTCGTTGTAAACATGACTACGTTAAGTGAACATAATTCCAAAGATTCTATACTGTATGATGATAGCTTTAAAATAATCAATGACTTTGAAACATGTAAAGCATATCTATTTATGATAGGAAAAATCTCACAGCGTCATGTGTCAAAGCTATATAAGTCAAGTATAGGGCAAGTGAATAGTATATATAAAACATTGGAACCCCATGAAATAAAAGAAAAAGAAATGCATCCCGGAGGCCCATGCCTACCTGGTGTTTCCCGCCTTTTCATGGATGTGGACGGTAACTTTTACCCCTGCGAGCGGGTCAGTGAATCATCAGAAATTATGAGAATCGGTCATATAGATTCGGGAATTGATATTGCGAAAGCAAAATATCTACTTAATGTGGGAGCCATTACGGAGCAGGAATGCATAAACTGCTTTGCCTTTAATTTCTGTAAGGCCTGCTGTTCTAGTGCCGACGGTAATACGGAACTGTCGAGAGAGAAGAAGCTCGCCAATTGTAACAATATCAAATATTCAGCATTAACAGATATGAAGTTGATAACAATGCTCAAAGAATTTAACTATAACTTTGAAGAATCAGCATATGAGGAAAAATGAATATGGATAAAAATTTGATGATATATCCTTTTAATAAGCGGGTTAGTGCTATTGCCAGGTACGCTCGATTGTTGAAAGGTTACGTATTAACAGCGGCCGTATCCCCTAAAAACTACGGCTATGATGGTAAAGATGTTTCCTACATAGATGGTGGAGAATTTGTCGGTATCACAATCACTTCCTCGTTTCGAGAAGGACTTGAACAATGTGACTGTATTTTATTTTCTGCCAGTACTTTTCTTATGGATATGAACTACTACGAAGAAAAAATTCAAGAGGCTAGTAACTGTGGTAAAGAGGTATGGATTACAAAAGAATTGGCCAAGGACTTCATTAATGCTCAAAGAAGTATCCCTACAGGTGTCAAAATACTTGGAAGTAATCCTGACCAGCAAAGGGTTTCATATAATGAGATAAATACTATACAAGAAATCAACGTTCCAATTATATCACTCTTTCAGGTCGGAGAATTTTGTCATGGTTTTGACACCCAGCTATTGATGGCAGAACGATTTGAAAAAGAAGGATATCGGGTGAGTAAAGTCAGTTCCAATACACTTGGGGCATTATTCAACGTTCATATGGTGCCAGACTATATCTATGACCCCCATATGCCTTACGAAGATAAAATTGTGAGTTTCAATCATTTTCTTAATTCTATTGTAGAAGATATTCAACCCGATATTATCTTGTTGGAAGTTGAGGAAGCAATCCTTCCATACAATCACCGAATTACAAATCACTTTGGAGTCACTCCAACAATTATTGCAAAATCAGCTCAGGCAGATATTAGTATATTAAGCCTTTATTATAGTAACTATGACAAAGAATATCTTGACCGACTAAGGGCCTTTTGCAGGTATGCGTTAAATGCAGAAATAAATCATATAAACATGACAAATGAAACCATGTTTGTTAAGGAAATTAATTACACAGACCCTCTCCATTATGTATCCGTGGATCGGGATATATTGCTTAATTCCATCGGTTCTAGTCTTAAGGACTATGATTGCATGTTCTTCCATACCTATGATTTAGCCGGTGTGGATGCTGTATATCGTGATATCCTGTGTAAACTTACACAAAATAAAGACGTTATTATAACAAGCTGACAGGGGAGGTACCGATTAGATGAATAAAGAATTAGTTATAGAAGAATTAAAAAGAATACTATATAATTTATTACAGATAACCGTTTCTGATGGAGATGTTAATTTATTCAGCACTGACATCAATATTTCTCCAGTAAATATGGTTTATCTACTTTTGGAATTAGAAAAAAAATTTGCCATTACCATAGATGACCGGTTCATGGATGAACTTCCCAATATAACCATTAATCATCTAGCAGATGCGATTTGTGTATGTTCCAAGTAAATATGTCACGAATTATAATATATAATTGAGAAATCTGAAACCGTCTTTTACTCATTGATATAAGGGGTCGCAACAGAAATGAGTTTTCGTTTACCGGAAGACCAAAGGGTTCTAAAGATGACCACAGATGAGGAAGGCAATGAATGAAATGTACTAATACATTGCCCCGCATCAATGCGAGGTAATGTATTAGTTATGATCTGCCTAACAAATCTACCATCGCGGAAAAATCTTGATTACCATTATATAACTCCTTATAGCTTCCACTTACAAGTCCTTCCGGACCTATCAAGATAATCTGATCCACTTCTTTTAATACTTCCTGCTTATGTGTGACCACAATAACCGTTTTTTCCTTTAGCCTGCTATGAAGCAGATTATTAATCTGCATTTCAGAATACACATCCGTATTGGATGTTGCTTCATCAAAAATGATAATTGACTTATCATGTAACAGCGCACGTGCCATCGCAATCTTTTGCTTTTGTCCTCCTGACAACAGGGAACCATTTTGTCCTACCGAATAGTCTAAAGATACTTCATCTATGAAATCTTTTAATCCGCTGTCAATCACAGCCTGCATTATTTCTTCTTCGCTTTTCTTTTTATACAGACAAATATTATTACGGATTGTATTATCAAATAAATATACTTGCTGGCTAACTACCGATATCATTTCCCGATATTCGGATAACGCAAAAGATAGAACATCTTCCCCATCTAATAAAATTTCCCCCTGGTCAGGCTCATACATCCGTGTAATCAATCCGATTATTGTGGATTTTCCTGTCCCATTTTTACCGATTAATGCGGTCTTACTCCCTTTCTCAAATCTTATGCACATATTTTCCAGGATTGGCTTATTACGTACATAAGAAAAACTGACACCCCGCAGTTCCATTGTTCCGAATACAGGATGGATCAAAGCATTCCCTCTCTCCTCTTCTTCCTCCAAATCCATGAATTCATAGAACCGTTTTGTGGAAGGAATAATACCAGATAGCATATATCCAATATTTAATATTCCTGAAATGGGTGCGGTTACATAAGTGCTATAGGTAATAAAAGCAAAAACACTTCCCACGGACAGCTTAAAATCAAATACTAAATTAGCTCCCATGATATACAATACCATAATCAGAAGCTGAATCATAAGGGTATCCATTGAAGCATTCCATACCCCAAGCAGATTTATCTTTTTCCTTTGCAAAACGACTTTCTTTTGTTTGTTTTCAAATTCCTGCTTTTTCGCATCTGCAATATTAAACAGCTTTATTTCATGGACACCGCCCACAGTATCCCCAAACCACTTTGCGTACTCCTGAGCATCCTCAATATATTGATCTGCATACAACTTTCTCCTCCGTGCAAGATATTTCATGAATAAATATTTACATGGGATATAAATGAGCACAAGTAGAGTCATCTTATAGTTGATAATAAAAAGACCAATGATACCTCCAGTGATGCTAAAAACCTGGGTAACAATAAAAAAAGCCGCCCCATCGGTAATGGATACCATATATGCAATATCCGTATTTAAATTGTTGAAAATTTCTGTATAGTTTTTCCCCGTAAAATAATTTGCTTTTACCTTTATTAAATGCTGAAAGGCTCTCTCTGATAGGGAGTATTCTAGTTTAGCCGAAATATCTGTCCTTTTTTTCTCTTTTAGTAAATCAATTGCCGCATTAACGATAGGTAGAATAGCTGATATCATAATCAACTTAATTAATAATTCTTTATCCCCTCCAATAAATCCATAATCCATGATACTCCTGCTTAGCAAAGGGATACATAGATTAAGCCCAGTAGAGATAATTAGGCAGCCGAAAATAAAACAAATTATTCTTTTATATTCTGCCAAAAGACTAACCAATTTTTTAACTGCATCTTTATTACTCATTTATATTTCCCCCTAGTATTTCTTTAATCTTCTGAAAAATTATTTGTATAGATTCAAAACCTACTTCTTCAAGCAGGACTCGCTCTTTGATAATATTTTCGTAGAAAAATAAAACCTGATAATTGTATTCCTGCTTTTCAAATACAACCCTTAGATCAGCCTTTTCCTGTAATCGCTCTGATTGCGGCATGATATCTGGAGATATACCGAGCAGCAATGCGGCGTTCTGCTTACAATAAGTCTGCCGGTAAATAAAATAATCGAGAGCGGATTCATATTCTTTTTTCAATGCGTCTTCTGGTATATACTCCAAGCCATACAATACGCTTTCCACATGAAAACTAACTGTATATACATGGTAGCCATCCTGGTAAAAACTTCTTTTTAATTCGGAAAGAAAATACATCTCGTCCATGTATCCGTCCCATTCGCATAAAATAGTTGGGATATTAAGTTCCATTACTTTTTCATTACGTCTACTATCCAGAATATGCTTCATTCTATTTTGGGAACTCCAGAAAAATCTGTCCCTAATTGGTTCTTTCACTTTCTCGTTACCCAAATAAACAATATTCTTATTGTAGAAATTTTCTTCCTTTATTTGAGATAAATCATCAATGATAACAGTATCAATTAGATGCATTTTTTCTTCTGTCATTCCTTCCACTGTGTTAAAATAATATTTCGCCTTACTTTTAAGCTTTGAAGTTTTGACTAAGGCTGTATGAATCCAGTCCGGCTCATAATATTGTGGGAGAAAAAATATTCCATAGTTCTTTGCAATAGGTTGTAGATTCTTTATGACTTCATGTATATTAATAGATGATATATTGGTACATATTTTGCCTATTAGTGCCGTAATGTATGGCGCAGCATAGCTATTGCTTTGCTGTATAATAATTTTTTCGTCTTGAATCATAAGTTCCTGTTTTACTGGTGCCAGTACATTAATTCCAAGATTCTCCTTGTAGGTAAACCTGTTGTATTTCCTGCTATCTGTTGCCACTCCTATTACATTAGAAAGAGAGGCTGGATAAGAAACATATTCACTGTTTGAATTCGCTGCAATGACAAGTAACCCTTGCATTGCGTACTGATTGATTAGCTTTTGTATCGGCTCTTTGTCTTCAAAGTACGTTGACCCAAGACTTAAATTTATAATTTGAATTTGATGCTGCAGGCACCACTCCATTGCCGGATGCAGCTTGGATAGTAAGCCCTTCCCATTTTCATTTAAGACTTTTACACTGCTTAAAATACATTCGGGAAAATAATTTTCAATAATCATTGCACAGATAGTCCCATGCATAAAGCTTACCTGCGACATGTTATCATTATCAAAGATACATTCTCCTTCATTCGTCACTAATATCTTATGTTCCAATGGATTTTTCAAAAGAGATTCATTTACACCATTATCAATAATGGCAATTCTAATGTTTTTCAATCACTATCACCTACTCCCCCTATATCAACAACCTTCTTTAATATGATATAAAGAATTCTATTCATTAATATTTTTTTGCGCGAGGATACCAATTTTTGTCCTGTTATATGCTTTGTATTAGCCATAATGTTCGATGTGCTTCCCCAGAAGTAAATTAGCAGATATAGTTAGGTATAGAATATTCTTTCCCCTCTTCATTATTATACCTATTTAACTTCAATACTTCTACTAAATTTTACTATTTTATGTCATTCTTCTTTTCTGCATTGTTAATGTTTTTCTTTTCTACTGCTGGTGTGACCTGCCCAGTATAGATACGTAACGTCACACCGTCTTTTTCCCCTAAATGGTAAAGAATTGATGCTCATCTGTAAAAGTTCGGATATCCTTTAAAACCCAGATACTCCGATGAGTATTTTCACAGATATAGTGATCGGTATAAAACAGTATAAAAATAGGGCCAAAAAACGCTTAAAAACCAGCCATTTTCAGCCCAAAATTGTTTCATTCTTTTATTCAGTTTTTAATTTGATCCCCATTCCATTCTTAATATATGGAAGGTACTTTAAATATGCCAAATCCACATGACCTATTACATTTACTCTATCATCCTGAGGTAGATCACGCCTTGCTATTTCCATTTCACCTTCATATCTTAAATATTTGCTATTGGAGATACAAATGCTGCCCTTCTTTCGTTCTATACAATTTTCCGGTTTAATTTCATTTTTTAACCTACGTGATTCAACAGAGCGAAAAAGGAAACTGCTGGAGTCAATACGGTCGTGATGAACCATGCCGGTAATGAAATGATATTTCTTATCTATCTCTGCCTTTATTTCCATCATATCCTGATTTAGCATCTCTATATCCTTCCATGCTTCCTCTGATACATCAACGTCTCCCACCATAACCAGATCACACTTTGCGTCAAAATACATTTCCAATATATTTAATGTAACATCATTCTTATTAAAACGATGTGTCTCCACGGTAGGTAATCCCGCAAACAACGGTCCCCGCATTGTCATATTCCCCGGTACAAATCCCATCGTTTGTAAGCCTTCCATTCTTAAATTTTCATTTATTTCATGTACTCTTTCAATGGAAAGTCCCGTATACTCCTTGGGATAATAATTATGGCAGGCTATGAATCTTGATAAATCTGCTTTGGCTGTCTTCCAATCTTGTATATCTTTTGCTGTAATTGTGGAAGCGTTCAATACAATTTGAAATGTCTCTGACAGCTTTACTATTTCTTCCGGCGAATATCCATAATCCAGTCTTATTGATGTAATTCCCCAAGTTTCCAGATCTTCTATTGTATTACAAGACAGTTTTTTTACCGTCTCCGGACTGGCATCCGCAATCAGTTGTATTCCATACTCTTTACACTTTTCCAAAAGCTTTTTTGTCTCTTTTTCGTAATCATCAACATTTTCTTCCGGAATTTGCAAAGATGTAAACGCATAAGAAACTTTCGCGGCTTTTGCTTTTTTTAAAATTTCTACATTCTTATCCAGATTTGTTCCTAAATAGATGGAAATTCCTATCTTCACTCTTTCTTCTCCTTTATTGCCTTACGGACACTTCCTTGGGTTGATTCTAATATCTCTCTTGCTTCATTGGCAGGCTTATCCAACATAAACATGGTTATTGCTAATTTTGCACTTCCACCTGCTTCTTTTAATAATCCTCTGGCAGTTTCTCTGTCGGTTGATGTTGCACTCATTACAATGTCTTCTGTCCTGACGGTTAATTTCTCATTGGTATTTTGAAGATCCACCATTAAATTTTCATACACCTTCCCAATTTTAACCATGCTTCCGGTAGAAATCATGTTTAGAATCATCTTTTGCGCCGTTCCTGCTTTTAATCTTGTAGAACCGGTCAGTATCTCCGGACCAGTAACAGGCTCTATGGATACATCTGCTTCTTTTCCTATTACGGAATCCTTATTGCATGCTATAGCGGCTGTTTTACATCCTATGCTTGATGCATATTTTAAACCATATAAGACATAGGGGGTTCTGCCGCTTGCAGATAATCCAATTACCATATCCCTTTCTGTTAACTCCAGCTTTTTCAATTCCTGTTCTGCAAGTATTTTACTGTCTTCTGCTCCTTCTACCGCATGAAAAAGTGCTTCTCTTCCTCCTGCTATAATACCGGTTACCAATTCTTCCGATACTCCAAAGGTTGGTGGACATTCACTGGCATCCAATACGCCCAGGCGTCCTGATGTTCCGGCTCCAATATAAATTAATCGCCCTTGTTGCTCCAGAGCTTTTGCCGCCATGTCAATAGTATCTGCAATCTGTGGTATAACGCTTCGAACAGCTTTTACCACATTTTCATCCTCTCTATTTGCAGCCATGGCAATTTCTACGGAGCTCATATTATCCAGGTTCATGGTATCCCTGTTTCTTTTTTCTGTTGTATAAGTAGCTAAGTTTATCATTTTATGCCTTTCCGATTATGCCTTTTTCCTTCAAGATTTTATACATTTCTATGAATTCCTCCGCCAAAATTCCAAATGCTTCAGCACTCATCAATTGATCTTCCGCATGCATCAGGAGCATTTGACAATTTTGAATATCTAACTCACCGGATGCAGATTTTTGTATCAATTCCAAGTGAGTATGATGCCCTTCTTTAAATTGCTCTCTTCCGAATTCTACTAATTCTTTTGCTTTATCAAAATCTCCATATCTGGCCTGTTCAATTGCTTCTATATAGCTGCTTCTGGCACTTCCTACATAAGTAATAATCTGAAACAGCATAGTTTCTAAATTTTCCATCTTCTATTCCTCCATACACCGTCTAGCCTGTACCAATGCACCTTTACCATCAATCATTCCATAAACCCGCATGTCTATTGCTTCAATTATTTTATCAGGGTACTCTTTTTTCAGCTTATTCATCATATATTTGACCTGTGGCCCTAATAAAACAATGTCCGCTTTCGGAATTACACCTGGCGCATCTGCTATCGGATATGCATTTATTTCGCATTCATAATTATCGGCTTTTGCAGCATCCCTCATATGTGATACTAACAAACTCGTTGACATTCCCGCTACACATATTAAAACAATTTTTTTCATAATAATCCTCCTTCACCTTTAATGCCTGCGAACTTGGGTGCAAGCACATTATTTATTAAGCAAATTGTTTCACAAATCTTGTTCTATTCATTATCAATTAAAGCCCCATGCATATAAGCTTTTACAAAACCATGGCTTCCTGCCTCAATGGCTCTTACGGTTCCCATAGAATGATAATAATCATAATATGGAACATCATTCACCTTGCCTTTAAAGATTTTGTAGTTCTGTAACCCATCAAACCAGGTTTTCATACTTTCTTCACTCATCCTGACATATACAGTGGGAATAAATCCAATCAGGTCTTCGCAATTCTCTCCATAATAGAGTTGTATTGGACTTCCTTCATCACGAAGCATCCTCACCGCCTGTGTTACTGCCTCATAAGTATAATAATGTCTTGGATGCAATGTTCCACGTGCATGTGTTATTACACAGTCTACTTTTTCTCGTCTCAGATATTCCAATATTATTTTTGTAAATTCTTCTACAACCGGTAATTCTGCTGATATATAGTTCATGCTAAAGCTATCGCATCCCATGGCAGCAGCCGCTTTTCTAATCTCATGGTCTAATGCATCCTCATATGCCTTTTTCTCTTCATCCGTTGCAGATACATCCGTAAGACGTCCCTTAGTCACATGTACGAAGGTACAGGCAGCACCCTGTTCCGCATATTTTATAAGCATTGGTCCACCCATAAGTTCCGCATCTAATGGATGTGCACCAATGGATACTATTCTATTGTATTTTGCCATTCCCTATTCCTCCTATATATTCTTTCGGTAAAGTTGATAGGTTCTATAAACACTCATTCCATGACGTTCATAGAACCTCATTGCAGCGCCATGAGTCCATAAAAAATATGCATAATAAATTCCTCTTTTCTGCATTTCCCTCATCT
>NZ_DAMAUC010000034.1:0-41841 GCF_032079385.1 Anaerocolumna sp. | reverse complement strand
TTCTGAGTTCTCTACAACTCCCCAGGCAAAGCGTCCTACTACGATAAATTTTTATTAATCTCATAGATAAAACTGTAAATATTGAACATTTGTTTGGGTGATGGTATAATGCACTTAGGCTCCATTTATTTGATTGTGAGAGATTTTGATAAATCAATTCGATTTTATGAAAAATTATTAGGAATATCCGTAAGTTCTCAAAATATGCAGTGATTTGCTCAATTTGAATTTGATGGGAAGAATATTTCTATTATGAATGGTTATTTTGACTCTATGAATCCAGAATTTACAATACATAAAGGGGAATACATAGAAGAATTCGATAATTTGGTTGCTATAGCGGAGGCTGAGAATACACATAAGTTTGTACTTAATTTCTAGACTAATAACTTGGAGGAAGAGAGAGAAAGAATAGAAAAATTAGATATTAGCAATAGATTGTCCAAAATCAAATATGTAAATAATGCAAGACCATATTATTACTTTCAATTAACAGACCCGGATGGAAATGTTATCGAAATCAGCGGTCAATATTTGCCTAAAAAAGGAGAGTTTAATGAATCGTATAATTGAAGCTGTTAAGCAGGACATTGATGTTTCTAACGAAAAAAATCCAATTGGAGCACATATGAAGACAGGTGATATACGAAAAATATCTTCTAAAATGTTTCGAACACTTTCTGATAAGAATATAGATAATATTCTGCCGTTATGTGAATCTTTACTGGAAGAGCACAATTGGGAAATGAAAGTTATTGCTTTTGATTGGGCCAACACTTATGGGTATTACTTTAAGAAAATCAATGATTCTTTGTACTACGGAAATAGTTGAAATATTAAAAACTTATGATGTTTGGCCAGATGGAACCCAGTGGATTCACAATTTTTAAATATACTTTAAGTGATATTTGTAGTTAGCTTCATATAATTGACATTTTGGCATTTATTTTATATAAAAAAACCTCCCAGTGTTAGTCTGGAAACAAATCACTAGGAGGTGCGAATATATCTAAGAATTATTGATATATTATACTTTTTAGGTTTCTTTCTATTTTTTCATTTCATCTACTATCGTTTTAAATGTGTTTGCAACTACAGTTTCAAACATGCCAATTGTAATATACTGAAATCCCTGCTTAACACGTTGTTTTGCCTGTTCTGTGGTTCCTGCGTATATTCCTGGGATTTTACCGGCTTTTTTTGTTTTTTCAAGTAGTGTATTGGTAATTTCAATCATTTTAGGATGGTCAAACTGTTGTGGAATATTTAATGATTGGGTCATATCAAACGGGCCGAGGAATACCACGTCTATTTCTGGAATAGATAATATTTCATCTAAATTATTATAGCATTCTTCGGTTTCACAGTGGACAACAACTAAAGTCTGTTCATTAGCATTCTCATATGCTTTCAATACATCAATCATTCCAAATTCTATAGCACGAGGAATGGCTCCACCTCTTTTCCCGATTGGATGATATTTAGCTGATGAAATTACATTTTGGGCGTCTTTCTTACAATTAACTTGTGGTACCTGTATTCCATGAGCACCTACGTCGAGTGCTCTAAGTATTTTTGTCTCATTGTTACAGGTGACTCTTGTAATAGGGGTAATACCTCTAAGCTCTGCCGCACGTACTAAATTAGTGGTTGATTCTACGGAGTACGGGCCATGCTCACAGTCCAAAACTACAAAATCCAATCCGCATATCCCCAGAATTTCCACCATTTCCGGACTAGAATATGCCATAAACGTTCCTATTGCAGTTTCCCCATTATAAAGCTTTGATTTTAACTTATTATTAATCATATTTATCTCCATTCTGTCTAAAAACAACAAATTTGGGATTCAGAATAATTTGTTGTATGAAAAATCTTGGATTTTCATACTGGCTCTCATGCAGTACCCCATCTGCTTGCAGGTGAGGTACTCCAGTGCGAATCTTGATTCATTAAGGTGCCTGACTTTACTATTCTCATATTAAAATTCAATATGTCTAATTCCGCTTGGATCTATTGTATTTAACATATCCATTTCTTCCTGTGTTGGCAAAGGCTCCCTTTCAACTGGATTCTTCTTATATCTAATTTCAAATCCTGTCATCTTCTTTACTTCTTCCAGGCTGGTTTCTCCTAATAATTTGTCCAGGTATAAGCCTTCTTCGTCTTTTCCAAAAATACAGAGTGGGGTAAATACTTTATATACATTTCCCTGGGTTGTGACAAAATCAACCTGTTCAACCATTGTTCTTGGATCATGTTTTGTTCTCCATATAAATGCTTTCTTTACGTTAGGAACAAGCACTGCACTCCCTGCTCCTCCTGGAAGCTTTACCTTAGGTGTATCGTATTCGCCTATTACACTGGAGTTTAATCTTCCTTTTCCATCGATTTGAACTCCGCTTAAAAAGGCAACGTCCAGTTCACCTCTTGCTCCCAGGTCAAATATATCAGAAAGATCGAATTTTCCCTCTGTTTGATAAGTTAACTCCGGACCGTCTGTTGATTTTGATAATTTTTCAGGTAGCACATTAACACCACCAGTAATATTTAGGTATGTTAAATTCTCAACATATAGATTTTTTGCCAGCAAAATTGCAACCATTGGAAGCGGAGAGGCAACCCCGTGAAAAACCTTGTCATCGTTCTTTAGTCTTCTTGCAATGGCAACTGCCATCATATCTGAAACATGAAAGTCCATGGTATCCACTCCTTTAATATTTTGCAAGATAAGCATCTAGCTCATCTTTCGATTTTAGCTCTTTGAATTCATCAAGTATTGTCCGATTAATATCATAGACACCGGCACAGGAACCAGGACTTGCTCCATTTGGTAGTTCAACAACTGCCGTTACCATAAAGCCTGGAATCATAGTAAGTGCTCCATTATCCCGTACCTGTTCATTTGTGATGATACGCTCAGCCGTAATGATCACTGATTTTGAAGCTTTTGCAAATAATAAATCTTCATATACCGGACCATAAATTCTGGCATTGCCATATTGATCTGCCTCTTGTACATGAATAACTGCTATATCTGGTCGAATGGCCTTTACTACAGGTACTTCCTCACCGGTAAATGGATCTTTTACCATTTCAAAGTAACTTCTTGAGTGAAGATCACTTCCCGTCAATCCCCGAAATGGCATGAAAGGTATTCCTTGAATGGCGGCTCTTATGGCTGAAATTACCGTATAGCATGCATGCTCATCTGCTCTTACACTACCATTCTCTACAGAACGGCGGTAGTTTCGGCATAATCCATATTCTGTTTCATAGCTTATAAATCCGGCAGCAACACTTTTTACACTTTCACCAAGGCACATAGCATCAACGTCATGTGCTCCAGCTGTTTTTATTACCTCTAAGTTTTTTACCTTACTTTTTATTAATTCATATACAAATTTATGTGGTGCACGATGCAGCACATTACCGCCCAATGCAATAATGTCTCCATCTTTCACCAAAGAAACTGCTTGTTCAAGACTTACTAACTTATTCATTGTAGTTTATCTCCTGTTATTTAATTCTCCCTGCTGCTATCTGTATCGCATCCCATACATAAGCATATGGAGGGGCATACAACAGATCCAAATGTTGAATATCTTCCGCGGTATAGCCGGCATCAATTATAATTGCAAACATATCTGCTCTTAATGCTGCTCCTTTTTTCCCTGCAAGTTGTGCGCCAAGTATTGTTTTCTTCTCTTTTTCATAGATTAATTTGATTGCTATTGGTTCATTACCTGGATAGTAAGGGGCATGCGCTGGTGCCTTTACAAATACGGTTCCGTAGTTCATGTTGTATGCTTTTGCTTCTTCTTCACTAATTCCAGTTCTGCCTACTTCAAGATTGAGTATCTTAATTGCAGCTGTACCAATTCCTCCTGGGAAACTCTTATTGGCACCCATTACATTTTCCCCTATTAACTTACCCTGCTTATTTGCATAAGTTCCTAACGGAATATATTTATTGCTTTTTAGGATTTTATGATATACAACGGCACAGTCACCACCTGCATATATGTCCTTAACACTTGTTTCCATTTTGTCATTGATTACGATAGCACCACGATCCAGCTCAATATCAGTCCCTTCAAGAAACTTTGTATTAGGCCTTACACCAGTTGCTAGTATCAGCGCATCCGCCTCATAAACTCCGCTCGGTGTTTCTACGGATACTACTTTGCCAAGGTTTGTATTTACTTTCACGATTTTCTCTTTCAATCGAACATTGATGTTGTTTTCATACAGCTCCTGTTTAATTAAAGAGCCAATTTCGTCATCCACAGAGGCTAGCAATTTATCCTGCAATTCAATTAGAGTTACTTGTTTTTTTAGATCATGGCAAGCTTCCACCATTTCCAATCCTATATATCCAGCACCTGCAATTACTACATTATGTATGCTGTTATTTAACAGATAACTTTTGATGGCCTGTCCATCTTCTATTGTTTTTACAGTAAAGACATTGTTAAGATTCGGCTCTAATCCCTCAATTGGTGGGATGATGGGACTTGCGCCCGATGAAATAACTAATTTATCGTAATTATCCGTAAATTTTTCGCCTGTTACAAGATTGGAAACTTCTACTTGTTTTAGCTCTGTATTCACACTTACTACTTCATGTAAAAGCTTTACATCAATGTTTTGTTTGTCTCTAAATTCCTGTGGTTTTCGAATGCGTAACAAATCTACATCATCGTTGGCTCCTGATATATAATAAGGCAAACCACATGCTCCATAAGATGTCTCAACGCCTTTTTCATATACTGTTATTATGGCATTTTCATCGCTTCTACGTATCTTTGATGCTGCGGACATCCCCGCAGCAACGCCGCCAATTATAATTACTTTCATTCCATAATCACCCTTTTCTTATTAGATTTTAATTATTAATGAGTGCTTGTTAGATTTCCAATTATTAGTATTAGTTCTTGTTAGATTTCCAATTATTAATAAAGTTCTTATTTCTTTTTGTTAATAAGATCAAGAGCTACATTGATAATCATATCTTCCTGACCTCCAACAACCTTTCTATTACCCAGTTCAACAAAAATATCTCTTGGATCTAGATTATATCTTTTCGCAACATCAAGAGTATGCAGATAGAAGCTGGAGTAAATTCCGGTATAACCAAGAATTAGTGTTTCATTTGTAACTTCAATGGGACGAGGTTTTATTGGAACAATGAATTTTTCCCCAACGTCCATAAGCTTGAACATATCACAACCCGTTTCTACATCCATTTTGTTGAATACAGCTGCTAAAACTTCTGTTGGTGTATTTCCGCACCCTGCTCCAAGGCCTTGAAGTGTACCATCGATAATATCTGCGCCCGCTTCAAATGCTGCAACAGAATTACCTACGCCAAGTGCAAGATTGTTATGGCAGTGAACACCCACCGGAACATTTACAACTGCCTTCACTTTGATTACACGTTCTCTAATATCTTGAGGCGTCATAGCTCCGGAAGAATCGGCAATAAAAATATAATCCACGCCATAACTCTGTGCAATTTCTGCTTGTTTTGCTAAATCCTCCGGGGATATCATATGTGACATCATGAAAAATGCGGCTGCTTCAAGTCCCAACTCTTTTGTTAGCTTAATATGCTGCATTCCCACATCAAGCTCTGTACAGTGTACAGCCACTCTTACAATATCTACACCATATTTCGCTGCCATTTTAAGATCTTCCATTGTTCCAAGTCCCGGAACAAGAAGAACACTCAATTTCGTATTTTTAAGTACTGATTTGGCTGCCTTTAGCAATAAATCATCGGATACTTTACCAAATCCAAACTGTATGGTGGAGCCTCCAAGACCTCCCCCATGTCCTACTTCAACTGCATAAACACCCGCTTCTTCCATTCCTTTGCATACATTTCTTACTGTTTCTTCGTCATACTGGTGGTGTACTGCATGACTACCGTCTCTCAAAGTTGAATCATATAATTTTACTGTCTTATTCATATTATTTATTCTCCTTTAATATTTTTTCAGCAAACATTTCTGCCATTTTTACTGCAGAGGATGTTTCCATATCAAGATTACCGGCATAACTTGGTAAGAAGTCTCCTGCACCGTTAACGGATACTGTTGTTGCAATATAGCCGTTTTCTACCACAGGACTCATAGTAAGTTCGTACCCTGGTACATATTCTTGAATTTCTTTTACTCTTTTTTCTACAGCTGCAACAACTTCTTCTA
This sequence comes from Anaerocolumna sp., assembly GCF_032079385.1. NCBI lineage: Bacteria > Bacillati > Bacillota > Clostridia > Lachnospirales > Lachnospiraceae > Anaerocolumna > Anaerocolumna sp. The sequence goes on along the minus strand of NZ_DAMAUC010000034.1, from coordinate 35,629 downwards.
TGTTAAATTCCCCGAAAGGAATAAAAAATAGTGTATTTCTCATTGCAATTTCAGGCACTGCTGGATTGAAAATAGTAAATACCTTTGATTTTTTAGCACCGCCTAGACTTGTAAGTGCTTTTGCTGTTGTACGGCAATATTCGTCTATATTACTTCGAGTGCCAGGTCCTGCACTTTTACTTGCTACTGTTGTTATTACTTCTAAATAATCAATATCAACTAAAGAAGAAACTGCATTTGCAATTGGAGTAGTTGCCTGACCCCCGCAGGTAATAAGATTCACGTTCATTTCATTAATACATTCCTCCATATTTACAAGGGGAGTACAAATTTTACCCACTGCCGCTGGTGTTAGATCAATTGCAATAATACCTAACTCTTTTAATATTGGCGCATGAACTTTTTCATGAACTTTAGCTGTAGTGGCATCAAAAACTATCTTTGCACAGTCAGGGTTGTCCTGTATGTACTTAATACCTTCATGTGATGTCTTAAATCCTAATGCCGCTGCTCTTTTTAATCCTTCCGATTCGGGATCAATGCCAATCATTGCTCCCATTTCTAAACTTTTACTTCTCATAATCTTATACATTAAGTCACTACCTATGTTACCTGGTCCAATAATAGCTACTTTTACTTTATTCACAATTATTACCTCCTAAATTTATTATTACTTTTGTTGTTTTCCCGTATTGCGGAATCCTTTTCCGCCAAAAGGATATAAATGAAAAGATATACCCTCCATATCCTTTATAATTGAAGACTAATCTTTTTGGCGATTATTTTTATCCCATTTTTTAGTTGTTCTAAATTAGAATTTAGCCTGGCGTTAGGCACAGAAATACTGATAGCTGCAACACATTTGTTTTGAGAATCAAAAATCGGAGCACCAACACAAGTTAATCCTATTTCAGACTCTTCATGATCAACTGCACAGCCATCTTCTCTTATTCTTTTTAATTCATTTAGAAATAGATTTTTTTCAGTTATTGTATTTTCAGTAAGCTTTATAAGCTGGTTGTTTTGTAAGAACCCTTCAACCACATTGTCACTTGTATAAGCAAACATGCATTTACCAGCTGATGTGGCATGAGCATAATTTGTCTCTCCCTCTTCCGGAGTCGCGGATAATGCCCTGTTTACACTTATTTTTTGAATACAAAGCACCTTGTCATTATCTAATACAGCCAGATGAGTAACTTCATTGTAGTCATAAGACAATGCTTTCATATGTTCATAGGATATACGTTTCAGTTCATTAATGAAATTAACGTTTAATCCAATTTTGTAATTTTGTATTCCTAGACAATACTTGTTACTGGCCAAATCCTGTCGTAAATATCCACAATGTTCAAGTGTTGATACTATCCTAAAAGTAGTACTGATAGGATAGCTCAACATTTGTGAGATTTCTGTAATGCCTAGTAAGTTGTTACGTCTGTCAAATAGTTCTAGGACTTTAAATCCTTTTATAATTGAATTTATATAATTATCACTCATAATTGTTTTGACTTATAGAATCCTTATGTTTTAAATGAATGGATATTGTATTGATATAGTTTGCTTTCAAGTTAAGTAAAAATAATTATATTTAACTGTAAAAATTAATCTACAGATGCACCATAGCTTGCTGATCGAACTAGTTTAGCATAACGAACTAGATATCCTTCCGTTACCTTTGGAGTTGGAGGAACCCATGATTTCTTTCTCTCCTCTAATTCCTTATTGGATAATTTAGCATTTAGAGTACGATTCATAATATCTATTTCTATTATATCGCCGTCACGTAGAAGGGCGATTTCTCCGCCTTCCGCAGCTTCTGGAGATACATGACCAATGGCTGCACCACGAGTTGCACCGGAGAATCGTCCATCCGTTATCAAAGCCACTGATTTATCAAGTCCCGCACCGCATATTGCTGCTGTTGGAGTTAACATCTCACGCATTCCAGGTCCTCCCTTAGGCCCTTCGTAACGAACAACTACAACATCTCCTTCTTTTATACTTCCATTTAAAATTGCTTCTACTGCATCTTCTTCCAAATCAAATACTCTTGCAGGGCCGCTATGCTTAAACATTTCTGGTAACACAGCTGACTGTTTAACAACAGCACCTTCTTTTGCAATATTTCCATATAAGATAGCAAGGCCGCCTTCCGGATAAACTGCATTCTCCATTTTTCGCACAACAGTTTCATCCAGTATTTCACAATCGGCCACATTTTCTGCCTGTGTTTTACCTGTAACAGTTATTACATTCAAATCTACAAAATCCAATTTTGCAGTTTCCTTTACTATTACTTGTAATCCTCCTGCTCTATACATGTCTTCCATATACATGGTGCCACCAGGTCTCATTTCAATAAGCTTTTTAGAACGTTTTGATAATTCATCAAAATCCTTCAAAGTTAGTTCCACTTTGGCAGCTTTTGCGATTGCCAAAAGATGCAATATAGTATTGGAAGAACCACCTATTGCCATATCCACTGCTATGGCATTCAGGAAAGCCTGACGAGTCATTATATCTCTTGGCTTAATATCATTGTAGAACAGATCCATAATAGTTTCTCCCGTTCTTCTGGCCAACACTTTACGTTTTGCTAAATATGCAGGAATGGTGCTATTAAATGGGAGTGACATACCTAGTGCCTCTGCCATACAGTTCATGGAGTTTGCTGTACCTAAATGCCCACAAGCACCACAACCTGGGGTTGCAGCATCTTCCATTTCATTTAAATCATCCAGTGACATTGCATTGGTGGCTACTTTCCCTGCTGCTTCATATAAAAAGCTGCCATCGATACGTTCCCCTCTAAAAACACCTGCATACATTGGGCCTCCTGCAATAATAATGGATGGAATATTCAATCTGGCTGCTGCAATCAGCATGCCGGGAGTAATCTTGTCACAATTACTAACCATTACCAAAGCATCCAACTGATGTCCTTCTGCCATTGCTTCTATTGAATCTGCAATGATTTCTCTGCTGGCAAGAGGGTATCTCATTCCTGCATGTCCCATTGCAATACCATCACATATTGCAATAACTGGGAACTCCATTCCAACTCCGCCTTTTGAAGCAATACCGAGTTTTACGGCATCACATATATCACGCAGGTGAATATGACCAGGATTTACTTCATTAAATGAATTAACAATACCTATTAACGGCTTCTTTAAATCTTCATCAGATAACCCCGTCGCCTTAAGAAGTGAACGCTGAGTTGCACGGGTTATCCCATCTTTTACTAAGGAACTACGCATATATTTTCTCCTAACCTATATCATAATTTATCTCACCTTAGTATTTTAAATAGTTCTATAAAATACTAAGGTGATTATTGTTAAAACTATTATCATTAACCTGTTTATAAAGAATAATTTTTATTAAGACTATTTAAACTTATAATGGAATCACCAATGCGCCGATAACTGCAAATATCATTGCAAATATAGCCGTAATGGCATTTCCTAATGTATAAGTCTTCAAACCGCCTGTGATTGAAAATCCAGAAAGGTTTGTACTTACCCAGAAACCGCTGTCGTTTACATGTCCGCAGCTTAATGAGCCTGCTAAACATGCAATTGCCATCCAAACTGGATGAATGCCTACCATTGCTGGCACAGAAGACATAATTGTCATTGTTGTAATAGAAGCCACTGTACCAGAACCTAAAGCTATTCTGAAAAGCGCTGCAATAAAGAATGCGATTAAAAGCGCTAGAACCGGAGACGCAGATATTCCTGAAATTGCAGTCGCTATCATATCTGCTATCCCTGTGGCACTTATAATTGCACCAAAGGAACCGCCTGCACCAGTGATTAATAAAACAATTCCGCAGCTTTTTAAAGCTTCCGTAGCTGACGCATCACACTCATCTTTTGTCATAATTCCAGTTGCAATTATATAGGAACTTAAAACACCAATTAAAAGGGCAATGGTTTTGTTACTTAAAAATGTAATAATTAGAGGAACTTCCTCCATTACAGCTCCAAAAATTGTTCCAATTAAAATTAACACAACTGGAAGTAAAACAGGAGTTAAAGCAGCAATAAAGGAGGGAAGCTTTTTATTCTCATCTTCAACACGTTCTTCATAAACTTCTACACCAGATTCATCTTTGTCTTTATTCCACATACCTTTATCTAGTAAAAGGAAATAAATTTTCATTGCTAATATTGCAGCAACAAGCCCAAGTATAGTACCTACGATTACCATAATACCTAAGTCAAAACCTAGTATTTCTGCGGCGGCTAGTGGATTGGGTGTAGGTGGTGCAAGGGTGTGTGCAGCACCAGCTCCAATAATCATAGCTCCGGCTGTATATTGAATTGGCTTTTTAATCTGTCTTGAAACCGCAATTGCTAAAGGAATCAATATAACAAATGTTACATCATAAAATACAGGAATAGACAAAACAAATGCTGTAATACCTAATGCATATAATGCAAATTTTTCTGATGTAGCCTTAATCATCGTATTTGCAATTACTTTAGCTCCACCGGAATCAGACAGCAATTGTCCCAGAATAACCCCAAAACCAACTGATAAACCAAGTCCCGTCATTAAATTTCCAAAGCCAGAATTGATGGTGGAAATCGTAGCATCTGCTCCTAATCCAGAAGCTAACCCCATAAAAATACTACCCAATACAAGTGCAATCGCTGGATTTAATTTCAATTTTAAAATTGTAAATAGAATAAGTGCAATTGAAATTGCCAGCCATAAAAAAATTGTAATATCCATATCCTCTCTCCTATACCATATTATTAACAAAGAGACCTCTGTTTGGATGGTTTATTTCTTTCCAATAGATACTAAAGTAATAACACACCCTTCAACTAACCAGTCATCTGATGTCTGTTGTCATGATATCACATGTCACAAGTGATGTCAATATTATTTCTGAGATTCTACGTAAAATTGACTAGTTTTTTTAACACTTTTGAATACAATTTATGTATTTTTACATTGGACATTAAAGAAGTCCATTTTTTACCTTTATATAGCTATCCGAGGTTCCCATAAACTGTGCTCATATAATATGTAAAAAAGCAAAAAAATAATGAAGAATTCAAATTAAAATTCTTCATTATTTTTCAAATATTTTTTTCTTATTCAAATTATCACTTAATGTACTTTGGCTCCATTTATGCAGATACTCTTTTATTACCCTTCTCATTTTATCTTCATCTCGTTCAATAAGAGCTTCCAGAGTTGCTTTATGATCATTTATAACCTCTAAAGCATATTCACTATTTGCGATGTTCAAGGAAGGCTTGTATAATTCCATAACTGCGTTTCCCACACATACTACAAAGGGATTATGGGTACTTTCAAATAATTTTCTATGAAAATCCAAATCCAAATTTACATTTGGTTTGCCTACAGAAACACTTTCTGTCATTTCTTGCACATTTTGTACTAATCTTTCGATATCTTCATTCGTAGCATTTTTAATAGCTAAAACACTTGCTGAAGTTTCAATCATTTCTCTAAACTCTAACAGTTTACTCTGACTTTCATTATTTTGTAATATGAGTTGAAACACTAAAGGGTTCAGAATATCTTCGCTAATTGAGTCCTTTATTTTACTTCCGTTGCCTTTAATGATTTCTACTACTCCAATGGCCTCAAGCATCTTAACAGCTTCCCTAACGCTTGATTTTCCCACACCTAAGCTTTCTGCCAATTCAGATTCAGCTGGCAAGAAATCTCCTGGTTTTAAATCTCCCCGAATAATAGCATCCTTTATTTTATTAACAACCATTTTTGATAATGATTGTTTCGGAACAGGAGATAACCAATTATAATTATTTCCCATTATTAATTTTCCTTCCATTAGTTTCTATAATATTTTATGATAGTATACCATATATGAATCATTTATTACAAGTCCAAGCAATTTTATGAACCTCTTTTATACTTATACTTTTGAATTATTATACTTGACATAATTGCTTCCTGGAACTTCATAAAGCCAGTTTTTTATTTACTACAAAAAATTGAACTCTGGAAATGCAGCAGCTATCTGCACTTCCAGAGTTTCCAATAAACTTATTTGTTCTAGCAATTCATCACTGCCTTAAGTGGGCAATGTGTTCGTAACATTCGCCTATTTCTATTAAGCCATAAATCCCCTATTTTGTTGCTGAGGATCAATAAATGTTTCGTTAAGTACCCCTTTTCCATATGTTAGTCCGGCATAAACCTGCTGGGTGTTTTGCATAACCGGTCCTGAATTATCTTGCTTTGAAACTTCTTTGAAACTACTGTATAGTTTTTCAAGAATTGCTTCTGCTTCATCTAGTTTTTCAGGTGATTTCTTAAATATTGCTGTTATTATAGCCTTATTAACAAATAGGTACAGGCTCATTAAATCATAGGATAAAATATAATTATAATTTAGAGTTCCCATTAACTCATTTAAGAAACGCTGTCCATGTTTTAATTCTTTTATATAGCCTTCCATATCATTGTTTTTATAGGATAATCTGGCCGCTTTTATATCTTCCAGAATTATTTCATATATAATAACAATCAGCTCTGTTTTTGAGGCTTGGGTTATTTTGGCTGTATATGCTTGTATCAAATCTTTTGTCATGATTTAACCAGCCTTTCTTTTGCAAATTTACATTACTATCAAATCATTTTAAGAATGCCACTTTATAATAAACCTTTTATATATTAACCTTGTAAAAGTGTTAATATGTTCTGTGGTCTCTCATTTGCCTGTGCTAACATAGCAGTTCCTGCCTGAGCCAATACATTCTTCTGGGTATAAGTAGCCATTTCAGCTGCCATATCTGCATCTTCAATTCTGGAAAGGGCTTCAGACATATTCTCAGATGTTACATCTAAGTTTGCAATGGAGTGTTCCAAGCGATTCTGATATGCGCCTAGTTTGGATCGAATTGATGTAACCTCAAGTAAAGCTTTGTTGCAAGATGTTATTGCCTCCTGAGCACCATTTTCTGTACTTATATTAATATTATCTATTCCTAATGTTTTGGGATTTATTTTAGGAATTCTTACTTCCATGATTTGTCCCTCATTGGCACCAATTTGAAGTTGCATAGGACCGGCATCCAGAACAGTTATAGTTGCTATAACACTTCCCGCTGCTGGTTTTGGAAGAGGTGCTGTATTTCCCATCTCTCTATCTGTAAAAGTTGTTCCTACTGCTCCCGGCTCTGTTTCAAATACCATCTTAAATCCATTACTATCTGTAACTGTAATTAGTTTTCCATCCGTCGAAACCGTTGCTGTTTTACTGTTAAAATTAATCTTAGCCTCTGCATCATACCCTTGAGCAGAAGTTGCAGTAGTAGATAATCCTAATGCAGCTTCTAAATTTGGATTATTACATTGAATATTTATTTTTTCTTTTGATCCATAACCTTCTGTAACAAATATAAATCTATTACCATCCTTAACCTCACCTGATGGATAGCCAGCATTTTCAGCCGGACCAGCATCTGTATCTGTACTATCATTTGCAATTACTCTTATGTTAAGGCTATCGGCAGCATTACGAATTTTTTCGTAAACCTGCTGTATAGTTTCACCTTCTTCTATTTTGATTTCTATTCCATTTAAGTTAATAGTACCACCGGCACCTGTTGGAATAGTTGATGAAGTAATATTCTTACCTACAATAACTGCTTGTCTGGCATCTTGGGTAATTTCTAATTCATAGTTTCCAGTTGCTACAGTGTCGGATACAGAAACTAAATTAACAGAAGAATTATCGGAATATGACATTTGATCGATATTACCATTCAATAAGGTTTTGGTATTGAATTCCGTTGTATCTGATATTCTTTGAATTTCTTGCGTTAATTGGTCAATTTCTGCCTGAATGGAAGCACGATCCTCCAATGTATTTGTTCCATTGGCCGCCTGTACCGCTAATTCTCTCATTCTTTGAAGCATCGTACCAACTTCAATCAGAGCACCTTCTGCTGTTTGGATAACGGATATTCCGTCAGCAGCATTTCTGGAAGCTTGGTCAAGCCCGGCAATTTGTGTTTTCATCTTTTGAGAAATTGCCATTCCGGCAGCATCATCTGCTGCACGATTGATACGGAATCCGGAAGATAATCTTTCTAAGCTTTTATCCAATGCATTATTTGTTTTAAATAACTGATTATTTGCTTTTAAGGCTGGTATATTGTGATTAATTCTCATACTGTTTTTTCACCTTTCTGTTTTTGGTTTTATCTTTATTGTAATTGCTATTTTATTTCATAATAATCTTAATTTCGGTGCTTTAGCACCATTTAATAGGGGCAGAAATTTTGTACTTCAGAACAACTTTCGGTTTAAACTACTCGATTAATTCTGTGCAATTTCCATTTCTATATTTCTTATTTGAATTAAAAAGGTTTTTGCTGCCTTATATAAGGTCTCTGTTGATATTTTTGCTTCTTTAGACTCACTGATAGTATCGGCTTTTTCTGCAAAAGTTTTATCACTTTGAGAAAATGAGTTGGGTAATTTAAAATTATACCTGTTCTTTGTTTTACCCTCTATCCCAAAATTCAGCTGCTTTACTTCTATGTCACCTTGAAGAATAGACTGCTTCATTGTTTCTTCGTAAGACTTTAATGTATCTAAGCCCTTTTGATTGTCACAGGTTACGAAACCGTTCACGCCTTCTTTCTTTACAGAAAAACTTGCGGTTACTTTACCTAGATGATCGGAAATTAAACTAATATCAACTTTCCCTGTTTCCTCTGCATTCCTTAATATTGTTACATTGACATTGGTAACTCTATCTCCAACTGCTAACGGTATCTCATAACTCTCTTTGGTTGCAAGATTATTTAAGAAAGCCATACCATTGCTGATTCGTTGAAGTGTTTTTATATCTTTCGCCGTAATAAGTGGATTTTCATATAATTGAGCAATAATATTCTCCACATTTTTCTCAATGGTACTGTATTGCTCGATCATTGTACTATGATTTTCCATACTGCTTATTAAGTTTTCTGACATGGTATCAATGGTAAGTGGTTCTTCCTGATTTCCGGTAAAGGTATCCGAACCTAGATCCAATTTCATCTCTGCATCATCACTGTCCATATCTGCGGTAATATTCTTCCATTGCTTATAGAAAGACTGTTCACCGCTTAATAAATCGGCTGCTGCCTGGATACTTTGAATGGTAACAGGTAATTGATTACTTTTCAGCAAATGAATTGCCTCTTGGGAATTCTCTATTAATTCACGGTAATCCCTCACCTTTTCCGACCAATATTCTTGTTCTTCACTGTTATTTATTGAATCATTCTTTGAAGAAGTTAATTTATCCTGTAATACTTCAATAGGCATGTTCATAATATCTTCAGAACTTCTAAGTGAAGCTAATTTACCAGGCTCCATCTCTTCTTTTATATCTTCAATGATATTCTTATGGTATCCAGCATTTATTTGTTCTGTTATTCTTTCTCCGGCAAAGCTAACATCCTCTAAAGTGCCAAAATCATCATCAATAGAAGCTTCTACACTGCCCTTTTTCATGGTCCTCACAGCTGTAAGCAGGTTGTTCAAAGTAATCTCCTGACCGGCTTTTACTACTGCCCCCACTGCTGCCCCCTGAGTTTTCTCAACTGCATGTAATAGGCGGTAGATTCCTATGAAAGATTTTTTCTCTTCTTCCGTAATCTTTTGCTCTTTTTCTAACTTCCATAAATACTTACTGTATTTTTCTTCTTCCCTGCCTGTTATACCTAATTCCTGCTGTACTTGCCGAATTTGCAGGTCAAGCTGTTCTATCGGTGTATTTAGCGGATTAATACCGTCTTTAATTAACTTGGCAGTAACCCCAGGATGAAGACTTTTCATCATATGATTTACCTGCTGGTCATATGCTTTTACTTCAAGAATATTATCTTCTGTAATTGCAATCTGATTATAACCTAATATTCTTACTGCTCTTTGATTCGCAGCTGTAGTTTCCAGATTCAGATCTTCTAAAATTCCATCCACATTACGGAAAGCCTTTGTAATAGAATCTCCCATATCCGACCTTGGACTGGTCATAAGAGCTTCATATGTTTCATTTGCTTTATCCAGAGACTGCTTACATTGGATACCGGCTTTTAACAAACCATCTACCGTTTCCACAGAACGGTTTGCCAAGGTAGAACCTAATATATAATTAGGCATAGTCTTTAATTGGTCAAGACTATCAAATGTATCCTTTAATAATTCTATATTAGATTGATTAACCGCTACATCGTTTTCTTGAAGAAGATTGCGGTAGTACCCGTCTTCTATTTCTTTTAATCCATTAATAATTTTACTTAGACTGGCTGTCTCCAGATGAATACCATTCTTTATTAGTCTTTGTCCTGATTCTACAGTAAGCTTTAAACGTATTTCTTCTAATTGACGTCTTACGGTAATAGTCTTTATATCAATGGACTGATAGTCTTTCGGATTGGAACTTTGTTGTTCTGTAACAAGACTAGTATCTGTTATAGAATTTTCTTGTACCTTCTTCCCGCCCACTTTTACCTGATTTTGTTCTTCTTGCTCCCTGCTTTGTTGTACCTTCTTCTGGGCCTCTTTTAAATCCTTGTAGTTAATTAAGTCAATATTATCTTTTGTATTAACAGCCAAATGAAGAGCCTCATCACCAATGGTATGGAATAAATCATTGACTGCCTCTATTCTTTCTGTTTGAACCATACTTAAATTGGCGGATTCTGGTAGAGTGCCATTGTTAAATGCATCAATAACTTTGTTTAAAATCTGGTCTTTGCTGTTATTATGTTTAATTAGATTTAAATCCCGACATGCCCATAAGGTGTCTTCCGTTACCGGTAATTTATGATTAATCAGCCATTTGGCAGAATTTAAATTTTCTTCGTTTATTTCCATTCCTCCATTGGATATGATTTCAGAAACTTGAGGTAATAAACTGTTCCATGTATCTTCGGTTACTTGCTGATATTGATAATAATATCCGCTGTATTGGGCCTTATATAGATTCTCAATAGTTGGTTCCAAACCATTCTTTATAATATAATGGCTCTCTTTATCAGATAAAGAAGTTGCTGACTCTGCCATATTCAGTGCTTTGGCTATTCTCTCAATATTTGCCTGGGTTATAGGTAAATTGGCTTCTAATAATTTCTCAACTATTTTCTTTGAAACCCCTTGTAAACCGGCTGAGCTTTTTAAAGCCATATTTTGTTCATCCAGCTTCTGTTTTTGCTGTTCTATACCTTCTGCTTTTATTACTTTTTGGTCTTTAATCCTGATTAATGCCCGCTCTAATTGTTCTATGGTATATTCTTCAAGCGTTATACCCTCTTCTGTCAAAGCCTTATAATCCTCTTCTGTCATTCGTTCCGAATTGGATTTCCATTTATCTTCTTCTGTCTCTTCCTTGTTTGTAACTTCTTTGGAAGACTCCTTCGTTTCTTCTTCATAAATATTAGGATTGGGTTCTGAACTTTGAAGGGTTACTTCATAGGGACTTTTTTCGGTATGTATACTCTCCAGACCCTTTTGGCTTGTACTGATACTTTTCTCTATTTCTTTACCAATACTATTTTCTCCTATTTGATTCTGAGTTGTACTATTACCATAGATAGAATTAATGTTCATAGAATTCACTCTCTCACTTTTCCTGTGTTAAAAACATTTATCTTTTGCTTCTTTCAAATGCTTTTCCATTGTTGAAACATATTTCGGCAAATCTTCATAAACTCTTTAATTATTTTTTTACCAAAATGTGGTATACTATATTTGTATAAATGAATATGGAAAGGTATGGATATCAAAAAGATGAGAATTAGAAGGATAAAAGGAATTTTCACCTTAAGTCTTGTTGTGTCTTCGCTTTTGTTTTTGCAGGGATGCAATCCTTCCAAAGAGAAAATATCAGTATCCGTTTCTGATACAAACCTTACATCAACGATGACCGGGCAAATCCCTCCTGTTCCTATTATTTATACCAAAGAAGAAACTCCTGAAAAAGAGGAGAACAATACTAAGCAAGAGCTGACCTTATTAGCTGTTGGGGACAACCTAATACACATGCAGATCGTTAAAAGTGGTTTAAAAAAAGATGGTTCCTATAATTATGATCATTTATATTCCACATTAAAGCCTGATATAGAAGCTGCTGACATAGCTATCATTAATCAGGAGACCATCTTAGGCGGTAATGAATTCCCTTATTCCGGTTATCCGGTATTTAATTCACCCACTGAGATTGGAGATGCCCTTATTCATGCCGGCTTTGATGTTGTACTGCATGCCTCTAACCATGCATTGGACAAGGGTTACCCCGGTATTAAGAATACGCTTGAATACTGGAATAAGCACCCCCTGATTACCGTTTTGGGAATAAATAAATCCCAGGAAGATAAAGATACCATTCAAATAATTGAGAAAAATGGAATTAAAATAGCCATGTTAAATTATACTTACGGATTAAATGGCTTCACCATGCCAAAAGATAAACCTTTTCTTGTTAACATGTTGGACAAGTCTGAAATGAAAAAAGATATAAAGAAGGCAAAAAAACTGGCTGATTTTGTAATTGTATTCCCTCACTGGGGAACCGAATATGTATACCAGCCCAATGACACGCAAAAGGATCTAGCAAGTTTCTTTGCGGAAGAAGGTGTGGATCTGGTTATAGGCACACATCCCCATGTATTGCAGCCGGTTACATGGATTGTTTCAGATTCCGGACATCCCATGTTAATTTATTATTCTTTAGGCAATTTTGTATCTTATCAAAGAGAAGCTCCCAGAATGTTGGGAGGCATGGCTCATATTACCATAACAAAGGAAAAGGAAATTACTTATATTAGCAAAGCCGGAATTACCCCTATTGTGACCCATTATGAGTCTGCCAGGGATTCCTCCTATACCGTATATAAATTAGAAGATTATACCGTGGATAAAGCAATCCGCCATGGAATCTTGAAACTGCAAAAAGAAAGTTCTTTTTCCTTATCCGGCACAAGATCACTGGCCAAACAAATACTTGGTGATTGGCATCAGCTGTATCCCTGTCCCGTAAAATAGAGTTTAGAATGAAAAACACCTGTAATCCCATGCTAAATCATCGGATTACAGGTGCCTTTTATTATAGGAAATACTCCCCCAAAGCCTACTATACCTACTCTTTAAATATAACCTATTATTTGTCTTTTCTTAACTTTTGAAGAACCTCCGGTTCTTCTGGTTGATAAGTACCATACCTTGAAGCAGCTCCTGCTGCTTTTATTGCTGAGTTGTAACCAAGTTTTGCAATCACCCTTAATAAATCTTTTTTCATTCTAAAATTAACTCCTTTCTCCTATTTATTTCTATTACCATTAACATTGCTATAATAACCAATGTAATAGTTAAAGTAATAGCATATTTCTTTACAGTGAGATATAACACAATATCTACTGCTGACCATAAAACACTAATCCAGATACTAATTCTTCTGTATTTTTTTTTATCTTCTGCAGATATTTTTTTATGTTCATTATCTATAGGGGCATATTCCAAAATGCAGCCTATATAAATAAGAAACAGGATCAATAAGGATATAAATGAAGTAGAAGGATATAACATCTTTGAAAAACATAACGTTACTAAACATAGGGTTCCAAATAAAATGTTACATTTTAAGTATGTATTTGCATGGTAACCGCCGCAATACTGCCTTGTTATAATGAAAACGATATAAAACAAAAATCCATCAATTACTTGATGTAATAATAACCCCAAAGTAAGAATAATTAAAAAATTAACAATATTGGATATGATAATTTCATAACCATATATGTAAATATCTTTTTCTTCTTCTTTAATTGTATCGTTATCGCATAAAAAATCAGCTACCATCTGAGCAAACTTATGAATCACAATCCCCTCCTGTTTATGATTTTCATAACTTTCTCTTTATGTTTTGATGATAGCTGATTTTGATTTACATTTCAATAGCTTGGACACGTTTGGCATGCTATGAAGCATATTTGGTTTAAATCAAATCATTATTTAATCTTTTTTGTCTGGTTTTAGCCAAATATCTGTTATAAATTGATTGTTTTTCTCATAAAAGCGAATCATTCCATTGTGGTTTTTTACAATATCTTTAATACTAGCCGTTCCGAAACCATGTTTTGATTTATCCTTCTTGGTGGATTGCAGATTCGGATTATATTTGAGTACGGAATCTTTTATGGAATTGGCAACCTTGATTACAAGATAATTACCTTCATTATAAATCTTAATGTCTATTAGGGGTGAATTCTCTACCTTTATACAGGCCTCTATTGCGTTATCTAGTACATTCCCCAGCAATATACTTAAGTCCAGCTCAGAAATTGAATTCAAACTACCGCTGATTTGGTAATCCATTTTAATTCCATGTTCTTTGCAGATTGACATTTTGGAATTCATAATAGCATTTACGGCATCACTTTCGGTTAAGATATACTGTTTACCAAAACTTAGCCGGTTCTCCAAAAGACTATCCAGATACTCTTTTGCCTCCGGATATTTTTCATTATGCAACATAGTCCCTATGCAGCCTAAATAATTCTTCATATCATGTCTTAATTTTGTAATTTCATCATATAAAAGTTTCATTTCAGAAATACTTTTTTGCTGTTCCAGCAGTTTAAATTCGAGAAAGGAATACTGCATTCTCTCTTTATTTTTAGCACTTATTTTAATAAAAATATAATAGCAGAATACGTTGATTAATATGAGACATACCACTGCTGATACGGATAAAAAATTATTATATTTATCATTAAGATTGATTATAAGCATTTGGAATACAAATACCCCTGTAATAAAAGACATAATAAATACGCCCAAAATAGCAATCCATTCAATAGAGGACAGAGCAAATCTGTTCCTTTTATTCATTCGTAGTATAATTCTTGTTAAAAAGAAATAACTTCCCTTTGCCATGAATATCATAAAAATTCTTACAACGCCCTGATCCGTAATTAACTGACTGATATTCGAAGATGAAATATAATTGATTATAGTTAGTACCGTTACACTGGTTAGCATATTAAGTCCGTTGTCAATACAGGCAATGATAATCTTTTCAAATATCGAACCATTTAAACATAGCATTCCGTAACAAACTATTATAGTCGGGTAAATCAATCCTCCAATGCCTTCAAATAAAGTAATACGATTCATTATTAAAGTAGATATTATTCCTAAGAGAAAGGTAATAATAAAACCTGTATAATACTTTATTTCTTTGGCCTTAAATCCTAAGTATTTGGTTATAAACTCCGTCGAAATAAAACATTCAAAAAAAGTTGTCACCACGTCTAATACTATCCAATTCATTCTTCTGTCCCTCGTCCATATAATTGAAGCTTATGTTTCACCTTTTCTGTCCGGTATCTGCTTAACGGAATTTCTCTTCCGTCATTTAATACAACCTGGGTTTTTTCCACAGAAAATACATAACGAGAATTTACAAGGTACCCACTGTGGGTTCTAATAAATCCATATGCTTCTAATTGATTTTCCAGCTTGGTAAGGTTACTCTTTATCCGAAAAGTATCGTGAAATGTGTATATGTATATATCATGCTTACAGCTTTCTATATAATGAATGTCAATAATCTTAATATTTTTTTCTGTGCCGTTAAAACTAACCTTAAGGTATTTATTTTCTTTATGTAAACTTTCAATTAATCCATTAACGGCTTCCGGCAGCTCGTCCTCCAGATGATTTTTACGAATAAACCGAAATGGCCTGTATTGAATAGAATGAAACACCAAATCTTCCCGATTGGTAATGAATAAGATCTTCACATAGGGGTTTTTCATACGAACTTTATCTGCAACTTGAATTCCTGAGGCTCTGGGCATTTCTATATCCAGAAATAAAATATCATAAACTTCGTGATCCCAATTGCCTAATAAATTAGCACCATCTTGAAAAGAATCTATCTGATATTCCAGCTCCAGGGAGCTATCTACATTTTGAAACAACTGTGAAACCTGCTTTACCAGCATTTCCAGAAATACAGAATCATCATCACAAACAGCTATTCTAACAAACATATATCTCCGCCTTTATCTTGTTAATAAAAAATAAAATAAGACTAACTAAAGGTGTACCCCTAACTCAAAGTACACGTATCAGTTAGCCTTATTTTATCATAGTTTTTGCCCTCTCACGTTCCCCAACGCGCTTACATCCTCTAGTTCAATACCTTCGCGTATCGACTTATTTGATAATAACATTTATTGTGAGATATGTCAATAGATAGTGTACATTTTGTTTAATTGTTGTTATTTTTACCAAAACAGGTTTTAATTCAAACTAAAGAATCCTTTTAATAAATTTTCTAACTGCTCCTGATCATAAACACCCATCGTTTCTCTGGCAGAATGCATGGCCAGTAAAGGAATTCCAAGGTCTACGGTCTTCATAGGAAGCCAGGAAGATATAATAGGTCCTAAGGTGCCTCCTCCTGGCATATCTGAACGTTTCACAAACTTCTGATATTTAACTCCTAATGTTTCACATATTTGCTGAATAATCGCAATGGCTTCCGTATCAAAAGAATATTTTTGATTACTGTCAATTTTAAATACCACGCCTCCATTTAAAAATGTAACATTAGTAGGGTCGTATTTCTCCGGTTTATTCGGATGAAGTCCATGAGCTACATCCACAGATAAAAGAAGACCGTCTGCCATAGCTTCATATAACGCATTTTCATTCTTTACTCCTAATCCGGAATATACTTTCTTCAAAATCATGTTCAAAATAGCTGAGTCAGCACCTTGCTTTGTGTTACTACCGATTTCTTCATTATCATATAAACCAATAACGTTGATTCCAGCGCTTCTCTTACCTTGTATAATGGCCTTTAACAATGCCCATACGGATGTCAGGTTATCTAATCTGGGAGCGGAGATGAATTCTTCCTCTATACCGATTACACAGCCCTCTTCTGCATTATAAATGTACATGTCAAAGTCCAGGATTTCCTCTTCATTTACTTCCAATTCTTTTGCCAGGTATTGAATAAAGAACCTGTCTTTGTTTAAACTTTCCTTCATCATTGCAATAAGAGGAATGGTATCGATTTGTTTATTTAATTCAATACCTTTGTTTACTTCTCTGTTAATGTGAACTGCAAGATTGGGTATGGTAATAACCGGTCTCCTCATATCCAATATTCTTGCTTTGGGGTGAAAGGGATCATTGCTTTTTAACATAACCCTTCCTGCTATAGATAAAGGTCTGTCCAGCCAGGTATTAATAATAGGACCTCCATACACTTCTGTATTCAGTTTCAGATATTTACCGGATGTTAATTCAGCCTTAGGTTTAATGCGGAAACAAGGATGATCCGTATGAGCTGCTCCAATTCGTAAAGTCTGTCCTTCCTCCCACTGGCTTCCTACTGTAAATGCAAACAAAGAAGTGGGATAAGGCATTATATAATAGGCTTCCCCTCGTTCTAGATTCCATTTTTCTTTCATATTCAATTCCTGAAAGCCTGCTGCCTTAAGTGTCTCTATTCCTTTTTCAACAACCTGATATGGAGAAGTTGCTGAATTTATATAATTTATCAATTCTTTTGCCGCTATGTTTTGTGTCATATTAATCTTTCCTTTCCAAATTCAGTATTCTATATTTTACCATGTAATCTCATAGGTATTATAAGCCAAGTTCCATAACTAAACAATAGTTTTTTCCCAACTTGACTAGATTATATATGTAATATATCATAAACATAAAGCCTGTTCATGATCTTAGCACTCCATTGGGAAAATACAAGCTGGCTTGCGTTTTCCTCATTATGTTTATTGTCTTATAAACACAAAACATGTTCATGATCTTGCACTCCACCCGGAAATACAAGCAAGCTTGCATTTCCTCGTTACATTTTATTGTATCATGAACTTAAACCATGTTCACCTTCTTAGCAGCTCATTTTGAACTGGCTGGGAATTTAATATATAAATACTGGAGGTTCCTATGGACCAAATCCTATTTCAACAAGCATGTGATACTGTAATAGACCAGATTAGGGAAAGCCATGAAATTGGTACGTTAAGTGAAAAGACCATTCACGCCGTCATTAAAAACTATTTAGCACCTGATACTTCTTCTCACGAGATTAAAATAGGTAATTTTTATGCGGATATTTTAAATGATCAGGGAATTATTGAAATTCAAACACGTAATTTTGATAAATTAAGAAGAA
Source organism: Anaerocolumna sp. (assembly GCF_032079385.1). Taxonomy (NCBI): domain Bacteria; kingdom Bacillati; phylum Bacillota; class Clostridia; order Lachnospirales; family Lachnospiraceae; genus Anaerocolumna; species Anaerocolumna sp. The sequence goes on along the minus strand of NZ_DAMAUC010000034.1, from coordinate 17,400 downwards.
AATTAGAGGTGTTTTTAGAATTAAAACCGGTAACCATTGTTTATCCCATCCCTTATATAAAGATGCTGCGATGGGTAAATGAAGAAACCGGTGAAATCAGCCCGCCCAGAAAATCTCCCAAAAAGGGCTCTCCTTATATGATTTTTCCTGAACTTTATAAGATTAAAAATTATCTGTTACATCCCAATCTAAAGTTACATATTATTCTTATGGACTTAGAAGAATACCGGCTTCTAAATGGCTGGAGCAAGGATAAAAAGAAAGGCTCTACCAGAAGCGATGGCATTCCCTCAAAGCTGGTGGAAGAAATATATATCAAAGATATAACGGAATATGAAAAACTAATACCACCTGGCTTAAATGAGAACTTTACAACCATAGATTTTAGAAAAGTTACCGGTCTCAGCCAGAAGTACGCTTTCTCTGCCTTAAACATCTTAAATTATGTTGGTGTCATCAAAAAAGTGGGGAAGAAAAAACAAGCTTATCTTTACTCCCGATAGGCTTGTTTTTTCATTTTTATATTTAATTCACTATATCCTGATTTGTCCGGTATTCAGCTAATAAAAGATCTACCATTCTTCCATAGCTTTTCACGCCGTCTTCTTGATTATTTGCCTTTAAATACGTATCATTCATGGTATTTGAAATGGTACTGATCACTGTATCTTCAAACTGGTTCCAGTAATAATATTCTTCTCGAAGATCTGCTATCATAAAAGGACTATAAAGAGCTGCTACTTTGTCATACAACTCACTATCCTCTTTATATAATTGATTACTTACATAGGATAAAGCCAACATGGTACCACTGTATTGGAACAATAAGTTCTCCGATTCCTTGCAAACCAGATATGCTATAAAGTTAGCTTCGTCTTCCCTCATAAATCCTCTTAAATGTGCCAATTCATGGCCCATGGTAGCCGGAATAGAATGGGTTGTTGTATCTACATTTATATTTGCCTCCAAGGTAAAAGGCCAATAGATACCTGTGATTTCCATTCTGGACATAAACCTGGAGAAGAAAACCGGCTTTGGGGTTCCATAATTGCCCTTTAATACAGGATATTTTTCAGCGGCTTTATCAAAGGCCTTAGCTGCTTCCTGTCCTATTTCATTCCAATTGCTACTGCTAAACTGAATCACACCATTCTCATCCTCTGCACCTTCTAAATGCAATTTATCTCGAATATCCGATGCCTTATTAGCTATTGCAACATTTAGATTATAAAGCTCCTGCAGGGTAGATTCCTTTACCTCTAATCCGCTGTAATCGGCAAAAGAATATCTATGATAATTAACACCTGCAAATATAACAAATAAGAATAAAACAACGCTAAATATACAGGCCCCATTCAATAAACCATTTGCAATGGTATAGCCTAAGTCATTTTGTTTCTTATATATCTTTTTTACAATTTTCCACAAGAAGCGCAGAAATAAAATGATAGCCAATATAGGCAGCAAAATCACCTGTACCTCCATAATGGAGAATGGTACAATACCTGCCATCATACTGAATGCTTGTGCCAGTTGTTTATAGATTCCTCTGGCAAAGATATATTCTGCAATCCACGGATTTACCTGTGCCAGAAGCATTATAATCAAGGCGATTGGTGTTAAAATAAGTATCCATATCCGCTTTTTCTGTAATATGCTATTCCACTTAACAGGCATTACCATCCCTTTATCATCTTTTTCTTTCGAAAATTTCCTTAGTAAATTAAACCGCTTTCCCTTCTCATATGCCTTCACTCTTTCCATCCTTCCTATGATGATGAACGCTTACCTTTACTGCATCCCCTGACATACTGAGTATATCTTTAATTTCTCTCTCCGATAATTTTGTATAGACAGCTAATTCGTGAATATCTGCATTTCTGCCCAAATCTTCTGCCAGTTCCTTAGCTGCATTATTAAGAAAGTCGGTTCTGTCAACTATACTGTTTCCAAAACTGCTGCTTTCCTTTTCTTCGTTAATAACAGCTTCTATAAAATTTCTGATATACTGAATTATTTGCTCTCTTATTGTTTCTTTTTCAAATTCCTGAAGATGTTCCAAGGCATTCATTAGCGCTATATTCCCCTCCTGAATTAAATCCTCCAGGGTAACTCCCTTGTTCCTATACTCTTTAGCAATTTTTATTACATTTCTTAGATTTCCCTCAATATAACGCTGCTTTGCAGAAAAATCCCCCGTTATTATATGATTAATTAATGTCAATTCTTCTTCTAAAGTACAATCCTTTATGCCCTCTAAATCTTCCAGATACATTTTTAGATAAACCGAATCCTCTTCCTGTAATGTATCCTTATCCTGAACATGCGCTGAAGCTTTTTGTTCGGAATCCTCTTTATCTAAATGCTCTTCTTTTAATTTTTCTTGATTTACCGCTTCCGTATAAAGGGAAGCAGAATCCACATAACCTTTGATTTTAATCTTATTTGCAGCAAGGTAGGCATAAATATGATCGTACTGCCCGTCGGTTAAATTCATATCACCAAACAAAGACTTTACGTCCTCCATCGTTAGCTGATTACCTTGTACTCTGGCAACTTCCATAATATCTGAAAGCATTTCATGAAATTTATTTGCATCACTCATTGAAGTTCCTCATTCCTTATCACATTAATAACGATTTTTTTAATAATTTTATAGGATTAAAAATCGTTTTACTAATCTTACATTACTAATAGACGTACTTATATTTTATCATACAAATAACCCCATCGCAATCTGATTATTGCTAGAAAAAGCAGTATTATTATGGTATAATAAATAACATTATGAGTACTTTTTCATTCTGGTGAAAAGACTGGTATCAGAAAAAATGTGGATCAAAACACGGATAGGAGCATTGTATGAGCGATTTAGAAAAGGATATTCAAACAAAAGAACTAAAGAATGAGGAATTGCAGGAAAATGCAGCAGTAACTGCTGAAAATACCACTCCGGAAGAAATACCTTCTATGAAAGATTTTGAAGAAGAAATCAGCCGTTCTCTTCATCAGGTAAAAGAAGGGGAGCTTCTAAAAGGAACTGTAATCGGTGTTTCTGAAACGGAAGTTACCGTTGACCTTGGTTATTATGCAGAAGGTATTATTCGATTAGAAGATCTGAGTAACGATCCTCGTTTCTCCATTAAAGCCGACGTTACAGTTGGTGAAGAAATCTGCGGCGTTGTTCTAAGAGAAGATGACGGAGAAGGAAATATCTTACTATCAAAGAAAGATGCTGATAATATTCTTTCCTGGACGAAGCTGAAAGAATACATGAATCATCAGGAAGTAAAGAAGGTTAAAATTGCCCAAGCTGTCAATAGTGGCGTTGTAACATATTTAGAAGGAATCCGGGGCTTTATCCCTGCATCCCAACTTTCTCTTAACTATGTAGAAGACTTGGAATCTTGGGTAAATAAAGAAATAGAAGTTATTGTAATTACTGCAGAAGAAGAAAATAGCAGACTTGTTTTATCCGGCAAAGAAGTGGAACGAAATAAAGCAGAAGCAGATAGAAACAGTAAAATATCCAGACTACAAAAAGGTGTAGTAACCACCGGAACTGTTGAAAAAATAATGCCTTATGGTGCATTTATCAATATTGGCGACGGCTTATCCGGATTAGTTCATATTTCTCAAATCTGCGGCAGACGAATTAAATCCCCTAACGAAGTGATTAAAGAAGGAGAAGAAGTTACCGTAAAAATCACAGACATAAAAGATGGTAAAATCAGTTTAAGCATGAAGGCAGTGGAAGAATCCGCAGAAGTAGTAGATGCTGTGGAAGAAGTGCCATTCGAATATACTTCAGGAGAAGAAGTATCTACCGGTTTAGGTAGTTTATTGTCTAAGATTAAATTATAATCTAATCTGGCAGGACCCTTGTCAAAAAGAAGTTATCCAGACATTAAAAAGTATGGGAGGCTGTGTAGTTCTTGTTCCATCGGGAATTCGATGGTTCTAATACTACAGTCTCCCATACTCTCTAATGTCATGATAGGTTCTGAGGCAACGGGTCCTTATGGTAATCTACTATTAAAATGAGCCAAGCATCCTCTATATAAACTTAAATATCTTAGATCTTTTTTCCTTCTTCTTTGTTTCGGCAGCATGATTTGTCTTTTTATCTTCTTTTTCAGATGAGGGTGGAACGGGTTCTTCTACAATACTTACTTCTTTTTGGGTATAACTGACAGACTCTTCGTCATCCACTACGGTTCCATAAGAGTCTTTAATCATATGCTGAAAGGTATCCGATACAATTTCCCTGTATTGGGCATCTTTGTCTTCCAGGCTATAGGATTTTACTTCTTCATTGATCGTTAACATTTTTTGATCAAGGAAGGCTACTATATCCGCACATTCTTTTAATTCTTTGCGGATTCGTTCCGGTGCATTTCCTTCAAATTTGTAATATATTTTGTGTTCAAGACTTGCCCAAAAGTCCATAGCAATGGTACGAATCTGTACTTCTACTTTCGTATTTATCATAGTATTGGACAGATAAATTGGCACGGATACTATCATATGATAACTGGTATAACCATTTTCTTTTGGACACATAATATAATCTTTTACTTTTAACACCTGCACGTCACTTTGTTTAGCAAGCAGATCTGCAATACGGTAAATGTCTGAAGTAAATGAGCATATAATTCGAATTCCAGCAACGTCATTAATATATTTCACAATATTTTCTACCGTTAATTCCCTTCCATTGTGGCGTATCTTCTTTGCTATACTTTGAGGTGACTTTATACGTGATGTAACATGTTCAATTGGATTGTATTGATGTGCTAATTTAAATTCATTATTTAATATTTCTATTTTAGTATTTACTTCTCTCAATGCAGAGTCATACATAAGCATGACCTTTTTCCATTCTTCCTCTTCATTGTAAAACATAGGTAAATCCATAACTTCCTCCTATATGTTTCCCCAATATTCCATAATTCAAATATATCTTCTATTTTTAGTATCATATTTTATTTCTAGTTCTAGTTCTTTTTATCATTTAATTCTTTTTGTTGTTAGTTATTTATCATTTCTTATCATTTAATTTTTTTTATTCTTATTTTTTATTTCTCATCGTTTCGATTCATAGTTACATACTTTTGTTTTTCGTTTATTGTTAAAAATGTTTCATCAATTAATGGCTCTGTCTACTAATATTTTAATCTGATTTTTCAATTTTGTTACCAATATCCCATTCACAGTTTGGCTATGTAAGAAATTATTACATGTTAAATTATAACACCAAATTATGAACAATCTTTGAATATTTAAAGACTTAATAAAATATTAATGTTTCTTTAATTTTCATTTATAAACTGCTTTTCTTTATAAAAATTTCCTATATTATAAATAATTTTTCCAAAAATATATGCACTTTATATAAAGAAGTCTCTAAAAAACCTCTCTGAAAACTATCCTCTTCAAATAGAAGAAAACAGCTGTAAAAAGTGGTTTCAAGGCATTAATCTCCTATCTGGTTTATAAGCTTGGTTTATATTTCTTAATTAATTTTATAATTTTTAAATAAATTTATTGACTTTCTTTACATGTGTGCTATAATATGGAAAGACTATAAAAGAAAGAGAGGTAAAATCATGATTAAGTTTAATAATTATCAAAACAATTTTATATGTAACGTATTATGTAAGTTTACCTCTGAAATAGGAATAACCTTATAATTTGAATGCTGCGTATTTATGCTTTTTGCAGGTTTATATTTTTTAAAGGGATTCGTTTATTTGCCGTAGGTATCTTACCTTACGGCTTATTTTTTGCCCAAAAAAGGTTGCTCTTAGTTTAGAGGAAAGTAAAAAAGCTGTACTTATTAACCCGATAGGTACATTCGAAATGGGGGAAATTATGAAAAAAATATCAAGTTATATACGTAAATATTGGTATTCCTATGTATTTGGCATTATATGCATGGTTATCAGTGTTTCACTCGATTTATTATCACCGCAGATTACCAAGCGTATTATTGATGATGTTATAGGAGGAGGAAAAGTAGAACTCCTTACCAAACTATTATTAGGTATTTTCTTGGTTGGAATCGGAAGATGTATCTTTCAATATTTAAAAGAATTGACCTTTGACTTTGTAAGTTCAAAAATTGCCTGCGACATTCGTAGAACTCTATTTTGTCATATTCAAGGTTTATCCGTCCAATTTTTTGATAAAACCAATACCGGTGAGTTAATGTCCAGAGTAAAAGATGATGTTGATAAGCTCTGGGGCGCATTGGGATTTGTCGGTATGTTAGTAATAGAAGTCATTATTCATACCAGTTTGGTTATCTATTGTATGATTAACCTTAGTTTTAAATTAACCATTATACCTTTAATAGCCATGCCTTTAGTAGGGTTTTTGGCTGTTTTAATGGAGAATAAACTGGGTGGTGTTTATGAAGATATCAGTGAAGAAAATGCTGTCTTAAATAGAGTAGCACAGGAAAATCTGTCCGGTGTTAGAACAGTAAAAGCCTTTGCTAGAGAAAAGTTTGAGATTCAAAAATTCCTGTCTCATAATAAAAAATATTATGATTTAAATATGAAACAGTCAAAAATTCTTGTAAAGTACTATCCATTTTTCCAGTTTATATCTAAACTTATGCCGGTTTTAGTTATTATTTATGGCGGTATTTTGGTTTTGCATGGAGAAATAACTCTTGGTACTTTAGGCGCTTTTACAGAATATTCCACTAATATTGTATGGCCTATGGAAATGCTGGGCTGGTTAGCTAATGATATTGCTTCCGCATTTGCATCCGATAAAAGAATTAAAAAGATTTATGAAGAAGTACCCATCATTAAGGAAACTAGCAATCCAACTGTTCTAAATGAGATAACGGGAGACATTGAATTCGAGCATGTTTCCTTTAGTCAAAATGGTAAACAAATATTATCTGACATAAGTTTTAAACTTGAAGCCGGTAAAACCATTGGCATAATGGGTGCAACCGGAGCAGGTAAATCTACTATCGTAAACTTGCTGCAAAGATTTTATGATACCGACGAAGGTGATATTAAATTAGATGGTGTAAACATCAAAGATTTAACATTAAAAGAACTTCGCAGCAGTATATCTTTAGTTATGCAGGATGTTTTCCTTTTCTCTGATACGGTCAGCGAGAATGTGAAACTTGGTAAACGTGCATATGTAGGTGAAGATGATGTAGTCTATGCACTCGATCATGCACAAGCCAAAGACTTTGTTGAACGAATGGATAAACAATATGATACTGTTGTAGGAGAGCGGGGCGTTGGTCTTTCCGGCGGTCAGAAGCAACGAATCAGTATTGCAAGAGCGTTGGCTAAAAGAAATCCAATACTTATATTGGATGACTCTACCTCAGCTCTGGATATGGAGACAGAACATTCCATTCAAATGTCTTTAAATGAATTAAATGATACTACAAAAATAATCATTGCTCATAGAATCTCCGCCGTTCGTAATGCAGATGAAATCTTAGTTCTAGAGGAAGGTTCCATTGCGGAAAGAGGAACTCATGAATATTTATTAGATAAAAAAGGTCTGTATTATAAAACATATATGGCACAGTATGGAGATATCTTAAATGATGATTTCTTAAAAGAACTAAAAGAATATAATGAAGGTGCTGATGATTTAAATGGAGAAGGTTTAAAATCTCCTTCTACAGAAACACCTGATTTTATGACACCCAGGGAGGTGATATAATGTCTATAAATGCTACACGGGATGATGAAGTATCGGTAAGCAGTAAAGGAAAACTTGCAACCCTCCTTAGATTATTTAAATATCTGCTTGCATACAAAAAGGAAATTGCAATTGTACTTTGCATTATGGCCTGTATTGTAGCTATAACTTTAATTAATCCATTAATTATTGAACGTGCCATTGATGTGCACATTGCAAATAATGATATGAACGGATTAATTAAGCTTGGCGTTTTTGCAATTATCATGAATATCATTTTTGTTTGTATGGTAAAGCTAAGAATTTACATTATGTCCAAAATATCCAATAATGTATTGCTGTCAATCAGACAAGAGCTTTATGAACATATACAGAAATTAAGTTTTAGCTTTTTTGACAGCAGACCTACCGGAAAAATTTTGGCCCGTATTATAGGGGATGTAAATTCACTGAAAGATGTTTTGTCCAATAGTGTTACTACATTAATACCGGACTTTATATCCATATGTGGTGTAGTAACCATCATGCTGGTGAAAAATTATAAGCTTGCATTAGCTTCAATGGTTAGTTTACCCATCTTAATTATTGCTATGTGGTTTATACAGGTATTCTCCCATGTCAGATGGCAGATTCACCGTAAAAAAAGTTCAAACTTAAATGCATTCATACACGAGGATTTATCCGGCATGCGTATTATTCAAAGCTTTACGGCTGAGGAAGAAACCGAAGAGGATTTTGATCAATTACTAAAAGAACACAGAGGTTCTTTTATAGATGCAATTGTATTAAACGATGCTTTCGGCTCTGCCATTGATTTTTGCTGGGGACTTGGAACTGTATGCCTGTATTACGTTGGTGTTAAAATGATTGGCAGGGAATCTGTTCCTGTTGGTACACTTCTTGCGTTTGGCTCCTACATATCCATGTTTTGGAGGCCAATTATGAATTTAAGCAATTTTTATAACCAGCTGGTAACTAATATATCCGGTGCAGAGCGTATCTTTGAAATATTAGATACCAAACCGGATATTTCCGATAAGGATAAAGTAACTAATATCCCGGAAATTAAAGGTGATATTGTTTTTAGCAATGTATCCTTTGCCTATGATAAAGATACTAAAGTATTAAACGATGTCAGCTTTCACATTAAACCGGGTGAGACCATAGCTCTTGTAGGGCCAACCGGTGCCGGAAAAACTACTATTGTTAATCTCATCAGCCGTTTTTATGATATTCAGGAAGGTGATATCTTTATTGATGGCTACAATGTAAAGGATGTAACCATTGAAAGCTTAAGAATGCAAATGGGTGTTATGACACAGGATAATTTCTTATTCTCAGGAACTGTAAAAGATAATATCCGCTATGGCAGATTAGATGCTACAGATGAAGATATCATTGCTGCTTCCAAAGCAGTCCATGCTCATGACTTTATTATGAAATTAGAAAAAGGTTATGATACCGAACTAAAAGAAAGAGGTTCCGGATTATCCATCGGTCAGCGGCAGCTTTTAGCATTTGCAAGAACCATGGTATCCATGCCTAAAATATTAATTCTGGATGAAGCAACTTCCAGTATAGATACCCATACTGAAATCTTGGTACAACAAGGAATCGAAGTATTATTAAAAGGAAGAACCTCCTTTGTAATTGCCCACCGCCTTTCAACGATTCAAAAGGCAGACCGGATCTTTGTAATTGACGATGGGGGTATAAAAGAAGAAGGAAGCGCACAGGAATTATTAGATAAAAAGGGAATGTACTACGAATTGTATATGGCTCAATTCAAAAATATTTAATATATAAAACGAATTGAAATCGTTTGTCATTTTTTCGCTTATTCAGCCTTGTTGGATAAGCGAAAATTCTTATAGTGAATGGTACTCTTAATAAGTGATACAATTACATTCTTCCCAACTATTTTAACAATTAAGGCTGTAATATTGAAACTGATTTAAGTTACAAATATGTGCCTTTAAAGTCAGTTAATATAAATATGCCCCTTATTGTAGATTAATTATCTGTCTGCAACAAGAGGCATATTTTAGATTAGCCTGGGAAAGGGAGGCTTTCATCTTTCCAACATGCTAATGTTTTACTCTAAGTCAATTTTATTCTAATTGAATTGAATATTTTATTAAATTAATGTCTTCTCCGTGGTAATGTAATCGTAAAAGTAGTTCCTTTTGTAAATTGAGACCGTATTTTAATTTTCCCTGTATGTCCCATTATAATTAATTTTGCAATGGATAACCCTAAACCATGACCGCTGATCTTTTCATTTCTAACATGTTCTGAACGGTAGAATCGTTTAAAAATATTATCTACATCTTTTCTTGTCATACCAATACCCGTATCCTGTACTGTTATAACACAATCTCCGCTTTTATTCTCACATGTTATGGTTATGGTATCCCCTTCTTTCGTGTATTTCACAGCATTATCAATAAATACACGTATAGCCTGTTTTAGCGCCTGCTTGTCTCCATATACAATTACATTTTGAAGTATTGGACTTTCAATTTTTCGATTGGTGATCACCAAACGGGTTTCTTTTACCATGTCTTCCACAACAGTACACATGTTAAATCTTTTCTTCACAAGTTTCAAAGTCTTTTTGTCATGTCTGGATAAGAATAAAAGTTTTTCCACTAAATCCTGCATGGATTTGGCTTCATTGTTAATGGCATCAATGGATTCCATTAATACATCCTCATCTTTGGTACCCCAGCGATTTAATAAATTAGCATATCCTTGTATTACTGCAATAGGCGTACGAAGTTCATGAGAAGCATCTGAAACAAACTGTTTCTGACTTTCATAAGAGGTTTCAATACGGTCAAGCATATCATTAATAACCATCGCCAGGTCTTTTAGTTCATTCTTTGTTCCTTCCACATTTAATCTTTCACTATGGAGATTATTCACCGTTAATTTATTAGCTGTGGCAGACATCTCATAAATAGGTTGAAATAGTTTTCTGTCACTTTTCTTTCCTCGGCGGATAATAATATATACAAGCACCAGATAAACTATGGAAACATTTATTATTAACCCATATAACTTGCTGCTTGCTTCAGCAAAATCGTACTGAAAATGAAATTTATAAGTTATATTATTATTAGCTGCTTTTTTTTCTTCATAAATAATCAGTTTCATTGGTTCATCGCCAACTTTATCCTCTGAATACACTTTATTTAATATCTTCTTTTTCTCCGTAATATCATATGAAATATCATTGTATAATTCTTTATTTGTACTTGAATCATATACTTTAAAAGATATTCCATCTATATAATAAGGATTTATAGACAAGTTATGTTCACGTTCTCCATAGCTTGGTAAATTACCTTCATATAGATTAACTAAAGTTTCCTCTTCCTCTACGGTAGATATAAACTGATTGATAATAGCCACGGCCTTTTTTTCACAGTTTTTCCATTCAGAAAAATAATACAGCAAAGAAATTGCTGCCATAAAAATTGCACCGTTAATCAATAATAATTTTAAATATTGAAGCGAGATACGAAATTCTATGGAAAAACGGAATTGCCCCAGGAAGTTTTCCTTTTTCTTTCTTAACGGAAGTATAATTTTAATTAATAATTGCCGTATTGCTTCTACTAATCTATTTTTCATCCTTAATTATATACCCTACCCCTCGCACTGTGTTTATTAGGCGAATACCGTATTTATCATCAATTTTCTGTCTTAAATAACGGACATAAACATCTACCACATTGGTATCTCCCAAATATTCATAATCCCAAACATTATTCAGCAGCTGTTCTCTTGTTATGGCAATATTCTTATTTCTTAGCAAATATTCCAACAGCTCAAACTCTTTCTTGGTAAGAACGATTTCATCTTCACCATAATACGCACTATGGCCGGTTAAATTTAATTTTAATTCTCCTATTTGTAACATATCTACCTTCGGCTGATTTATTTTAGATTGTCTGTTTAAGGCAACGCGAATACGTGCCAGTAATTCTTCTATTGCAAAAGGCTTGGTCATATAATCATCCGCACCTGTATCCAAACCTGCTACTTTATCCGTGACATCATCTTTTGCCGTTAACATGATAATAGGGACACTTGATTCTAATCTTATTCTTCTGCAAACCTCTATCCCGCTTAAACCCGGCAGCATAATATCCAAAAGAACAAGATCAACGTTATAATGTAATGCCTTTTCCAAGCCAGTTCTTCCATCCGAAGCGATCTCAACTTCGTAACCTTCATATTTTAATTCCAATTCCACAAATCTAGCAATCTTATTCTCGTCCTCAATAATTAATATCTTAGCCATTTTTACTCCTCTCATAACGAATATGTTAACTTATATCCATTTTGAATGCATTATTTTACTTTTATTCTTATTCTATCGGTTCTTCTAAATGAATGCAATATGTATAAATTAAAGTTTAATTAGAAAAGTGTGACTAATATTCTGTAGAACCTCCATACAATTTTAATGATAGCTTTAAATGGTAAAAATCTATTCGGAATTGTTGTGCTGGGCCTTACAATACTTAATAGAAAATGAAAATGAATACAAAAGGATGGGCTTTAAAGAATCCCATCCTAAATTTATATAAGTTAAATCTTTTGGTTAAAACAAAGTAAATTATTTATGACTAACTTTTAAAGATAGCATATACTGCTACTCTACTATGTTTTAGACACCACTAATATTATTAATATCTTGAATTATTCTATCTTGTATTTCCACTATTTCTGAAATAGGTACACTTTCATTATTTACTTTTGTAGAATCCCCCTCTTCAACTAATGATAAAATAATATCTTTAACTTTTGGAGACGCAGCCTTTAAAGCTTTAAACACATCCTCCCTACTATAATTATCTAATACTAATTTTAATAATTTTGAATCAACATTAGCAATATCTTCAAAACTTAACAACTTAGATGAGAGTTTCTGAAATAGCGAATTATTATTTGATTTAATTATTTCTAATAATACCTCTCTATTATCACTATCTAAGTTTTTTAAGATATCTCCAATTTCCTCTTCTCTATTATCCACTTTTTTATATGCACTTTTAATATAACTATCAATATCACTCCACAAATCATCATTAATAAATCCATTTTGTATTATTGATTCATAATATTTCATTTGAAGCTCTTCAGGTAATAAAGAAGTAAAAGAAAATAGTTTCATATAATATACCCTCCTTAATTTTGTATAAAAGCTATAAATATAATATAATTGATGTCTTTATGTAATAAAACTGGATCTAATTAATTACTTAACTTTCAGTAAAGATTTTATGTTATTCCTCACACACAATTTCAATAAGTATATGGAATTGTATGCTCCATTTGGTTTAACTGAATACGCTTAAACATTGTTTCGTATTTACAATACATAGGCAACATTTTCATTAAATATTCCTTTGAGTATCCTTATAAAGCGGTGTCAGATATTGAAATGCCTATTAATTTTTCATTTAATTTAGACATAAATATCTCCCCCTCTCCATAATTAGAAAAAACTCTTTATTTAATATCAAATTATTAAAATAATTATATAATATTTAGCAATTATTTGCAATATAGCGTTTAAACCAAAGAGTTAACTAAAAAAGAGTCTTCCTTTAACCATAAGCTAAAGAAAAACTCTTTATTCTTTATTATCTACTAGATAATTTTAACTTCTTTATTATTACAATTTTTATTATATCCTAATTTCTATATTATTTTAATTGTTTTTCAAATTGCCTTCTTATTAAAATAATATTCTTTAATCATTTATATTCTTATAATACGGACTTTACAGTTGCCACAACATTTTCCACAGTAAAGCCGAACTTTTTAAATAATTGATTTGCCGGTGCAGAAGCTCCAAAACTCTTCATAGTTACATATGCTCCATCTAAACCAACATATTTGCCCCAACCAAAATCAATGGCTGCTTCTACTGCAATTCTTGCTCTTACACTCTTTGGAAGTACACTTTCTTTATACTCTTCCGACTGTGCATCGAACAATTCTAATGATGGCATACTTACTACTCTTACATCAATTCCTTCTTTAGCAAGTTCTGTTTTTGCCTGGATACCTAACTCAACTTCTGAACCGCTTGCTAAAATAATCCCATCCGGTGTTGTTTTTTGGGAATCTGCTATAACATATCCACCTTTTAAAGCTTCCTTACTGGAACCGGCTAATTGAGGCAGGTTCTGACGTGTTAAAACTAAGGCAGTAGGAGTTGTTTTTGAAGTTATTGCATAATACCAGCCAGCTATTGTTTCCATAGCATCTGCCGGTCTGAAAACAGTAAAGTTTGGCATTGCACGAAGCATTGCTAATTGTTCAACCGGCTCATGGGTAGGACCGTCTTCACCAACACCAATACTATCATGAGTTAAAACATATGTTACCGGCACTCCCATTAAAGAAGACAATCTTGCCATAGGTTTGATATAATCACTAAATACAAAGAAAGTAGAAACATATGGCCTTAATCCTCCATGAAGAGCTAAACCATTACCAATTGCCGCCATTGCAAGCTCTCTAACACCAAAATGGAGATTACGTCCACCGTAATTATCTTTTGAAAAATCACCTTCATTTTTCATATATGTCTTAGTAGAAGGAGCAAGGTCTGCGGAACCGCCTATAAAGCTTGGAACTAAGTCTTTGATTCTATTGATTACCATACCAGATAAATTCCTTGTTGCATCTGCTTTATCTTCAAATGACCAAAAATCCTCATCATTTAGTAAGTCTTTGGCTATATCTAAATTATGCTGTTTCTCCCAAAGTTCTTTCATCTCCGGATAGGTTTCACAATATTTCTTAAACATTGCATTCCATGTTTCTTCTACCTTAGCATTCTGATCTGCAATTGTTTTATAATTTGCATATACCTCCTCCGGAACATGGAAAGGTTCCATGGACGGCCAACCTAAGTTTTCTTTTAATGCAGTAATATTCTCTGCTCCTAAAGGTTCACCATGTGCACTGGCTTTACCTTCCTTAGCAGGGCATCCAAAACCAATTTTAGTTTTAACAACAATGAAAGATGGTTTTGTTTTATCTGCCTTTGCTGCTTCTATTGCAGCGCCAATCTCCTCAGGATTATTACCGTCTTCTACAACTAACGTCTGGAAACCATATGCTTCAAACCGCAATTTCACATCTTCTGTAAAGGCTATATCTGTGTCGCCTTCAATTGATATTTTATTGGAATCGTATAAAACAATTAATTTATTTAAACCCAGGGTACCTGCTAAAGAAAAAGCTTCCGATGAAATACCTTCCATCATACAACCGTCTCCACCAAGTACATAGGTGTAATGATCTACTACTGGAAAGTTATCTTCATTAAATTTAGCTGACAAATGTGCTTCTGCCATAGCCATTCCCACAGCCATAGCCATTCCTGCACCAAGTGGTCCCGTAGTTGCCTCTACACCAACTGTATGTCCATACTCAGGATGACCTGGAGTTAAAGAATCCAACTGTCTAAATTGGGCTAGATCTTCTACAGATAAATCTCCGTAACCAAATAAATGTAATAAGGAATATAGTAAAGCTGATCCGTGACCTCCGGATAAAATAAATCGATCTCTGTTTGGCCATTTCGGATTCTTGGGATTATGGTTCATGTGTTTCGCCCATAGTTCATAGGCCATTGCTGCAGCTCCCAATGGTAGTCCCGGATGTCCTGAATTAGCTTTTTGAACCGCATCAGCCGACAAGACTCTAAGTGCATTTATTGACATGGAATCAATGTTACTCATTTTATTTCCTCCTAAAAATTAATGATGCTCATTATTATCAAAATCAAGGTGATATAAATCCTGTAATTATTTATATCACACGTTGATTACCTTGACATAACTGGTTAAAATATACTATTCCCCAAATACTTCTCTATAATCCTTCTGGAATTTAGCAATACCTTGATCTGTTAAAGGATGTTTTATACATTGCTCCAACACACCAAAAGGAACTGTAGCAATATCTGCACCAGCTAAAGCACAATCTGTTATGTGTATGTTATTACGTACACTTGCTGCAATAATCTCAGTATCTATATTATAAATATCAAATATTTCTGCTATTGTCCTGATTAAATCAATACCTGGCGTAGATATGTCATCCAAACGTCCTAAAAAAGGAGAAACATAAGCTGCACCAGCTCTTGCTGCCAATAATGCCTGATTAGCAGTAAATATTAAAGTTACATTTACTTTAATTCCCTCTTTTGATAAAACCTTTGTTGCCTTTAAACCTTCTGCTGTCATAGGGATTTTAACAACCATATTAGGATGAATTTTAGCAATCTCTCTTCCCTCTGCAATCATTCCCTCTGCGTCTACAGTAGTAGCTTTCACTTCCCCACTAATTGGACCATCTACTATAGAGGCAATTTCTTTAATAACTTCTGTAAAATTTCTTCCTTCCTTAGCAATCAATGACGGATTAGTAGTTACTCCGCATATGATACCCATATCATTTGCCTTTTTAATATCTTCTACATTAGCTGTATCAATAAAAAATTTCATACCTAAATCCTCCTTCAATTAATATCTATATAATTATATAAATATCTGTAAATTATTATTGCAAGAATAATGGAAGAAAGTTACTGGTTATTACTTGGATGTCATTCCACTATTAATCCAAATATACTATACTATATCAAAATCTATAATTCAATAGAAAAACGATAGAATAATACATTATTCTCATTAAATAGATTCCATATTTTCCAAGTTCTGTATATTAATTTAAAACAATAAAAAAAAGACCTTTCAGTCTTAATTTAAAACAAATACATGAGACATCCGGGATTCGAACCCGGGACACCTTGATTAAAAGTCAAGTGCTCTACCAACTGAGCTAATATCCCAAATTTATTGAGCTGATACATGTACCATTCCCAATAAAAAATGCCCAGAGCCGGAATCGAACCAGCGACACGAGGATTTTCAGTCCTCTGCTCTACCGACTGAGCTATCTGGGCATTGTCTTCGACTTGCGAAGCAACTATTACGAAAACCATATGTAGTTTTCGAGTTGCGGGGATAGGATTTGAACCTATGACCTTCGGGTTATGAGCCCGACGAGCTTCCAGACTGCTCCACCCCGCGATATAATATATGTTTGTTTTTCTATATTTATTAGTAAAACAAGTGGATGGAGAAGGATTCGAACCTTCGAAAGCGTCGCTAACAGATTTACAGTCTGCCCCCTTTGGCCACTCGGGAACCCATCCAAATTAATTTTTTATTACCAACAATATTATATGCCTTATTAACAATTTATACACATGAATATAATTTTATTCACAAAGCCGACGATCGGACTTGAACCGATAACCTGCTGATTACAAGTCAGCTGCTCTGCCAATTGAGCCACGTCGGCATTTAGAACTTTAAAGCTCTAATGGGACCTACAGGGCTCGAACCTGTGACCCTCTGCTTGTAAGGCAGATGCTCTCCCAGCTGAGCTAAGATCCCATGGGAATATAAATATTATTGTCATTCTTTATCTCTAAAGAAACGACCCAGAAGGGACTCGAACCCTCGACCTCCGCCGTGACAGGGCGGCGCTCTAACCAACTGAGCCACTGGGCCAATACTTGACAATTACTATCACATTGAATGACATTACCTTTAACAAATATGAACAATTCTTTAGGTCAAGCCCTCGACCTATTAGTATTAGTCA
>NZ_DAMAUC010000033.1:29471-46024 GCF_032079385.1 Anaerocolumna sp. | reverse complement strand
TGGATAACCTATATTAGGCAAAGCGTACGTACATTAATAACCTAAATTTTTATTTCTCCATGAATAGCAAAAAACAACCCTTTATTAAACAAAAAATGGATAGATAGATTTGCTTATATAATGGATAATATTTGGTGACTAGGAAAAAAGTACTATATGTATGTTCGCAGGATAACCATAAAGTGTCTTGTTTTCCCGAATTATATTGAAATATATTGAATAGATGGAGAGGAGAAAGTATGTTAAAACAAATTAGGAACAGGCAATTTAAGAGTAAATTAACGTTTATACTTATAATTGCAATATTGATACAGACGATATTCCCGTTCTTTGGGAATAACACTTATGCAGCAGAGACTGATGAAGAGGTTCAAGAAGAATTTCAAAACGAAACTATTTCAGAGGTCAGTGCCGTTACCGGCTCTGCAATAGCAACAACTGGAGCAGCTATAACCGGCTATATTAATAAGATTGAGATAAAAGATGAAAATGAAAATGATTTTGTAGGAGAAATAAAAATAAATTCAAAAATCTTATTAAAATATTCCTATGTTATTCCGGATGAAGAGATTGTTGACACTACAAAAGTTTATACACTGACTATTCCACCGGAAATAAATATTTTAAAGGATGAAACCATTCTTTTAAAAGATGGGAAAATTGATACCGATGGAGATGGGATTCCAGATGCAGATCGTGTAGTTGCAACAGTTCGCGTATATAAGGATAATACCATAACCTATCAATTTGAAGAAGAGATAAACAATAAGGAGAAATTATTTGATCGATTTGGGTACTTCTATATATACAGTGAATTTGATGAAATAACTATAGGTACGGGCGGTCCTAAAGAGATTATATTTGATTTAGGCGGTGGCGCTACTACAAATATTTATGTTGACTTTGAAAAAGTGGATGAAACAGCCAATATAAAACTTGTGAAGTCAGGAAGTTATGATACTAATAAAAATGAGATTACGTGGAGCATAGTAATCACACCAGAAACAACCCCCAATAGAAAACCAATTTCTAATGTTGTAATTAAAGATATTATTCAGGAAGGGCAGACTTATATAGAAGATTCCGCTTCCATTTTACCCAAAGTAGAGGAAGGAAGCGTATTCTGGGATGAAGCCAATAGTGAACTATCTTATCACTTTGGACGTGATATTAATACAACCGATAATGAAACTTACACATTAACGTTTAAAACGAAAGTTGACACTTCCTTATTTGATAAAGAAGGAGAACAGGTATTTTTTAAGAATCAGGCAGCATCAACTTTTGAGAATGATAAAACATCACTGTCAAATGAAGCTACTGTAAATACAACTGTTGATTTTGTAAAAAAAGATGGTAGTTATAGTTCCAAAAAAATAAAATGGACAGTAACTGTAAATAAAAACAATGTATTAATACCGGATGCAGTAATTATTGATAAAATACCAGAAGGTCTTGCTCTGGATACTAATTCTGTTACATTAGATGGTAAAAAAATTAGTTTAGACACTGATTTTACGTATGCTGGTAATGAATTAAGATATGAATTTAAAAAGGCAATTCAAGAAACTCATATATTAGAGTATTATACAGATGTAATAGATGAAACCGTTTATGATTCCAACACTGGAAAAACATTCACTAATAATGTAGGGTTAGAAGGCACCGGTGTTCCAGGTAATGCAAAAGATGGAAAAGGTGTATATGTAGGTTCCAATATTATTAGTAAAGAAGGCAAAGGTTACGATAGTTCTAACCACATAATTACGTGGAAAATAACTATAAATTCAAATAAGATATCCATAAAAAATGCAGTTGTAACAGATAGTATTCCAAGTGGATTAGAATATGTGGATGGTTCTTTTAAAATTACTCCAAATGATTCAAACGGAACTTTTGATTATACACCAGCTAATAGCGGAGATAATAAAAAAACTGGAACCTTTACCTATACATTTGCAGACACTATAAATGATACTTATGTCATTGAATTTAAAACAAAGGTAAAAGACAATACAGTATATGCAGTAAATGGAAGTAAGGATTTCCAAAATACTGTTAATTTAAAAGGTATAAATGCAAATACCAACAATACTATTGATTCATCCGCTACCGCAACCCAACGGGTGATCAGTAAAGTAATAGAAAAGACAGGTACTGATTACGATTATTTAAAACGTGAAATCACATGGAAAATTGTTGTGAATCAGAATAATATGCTTATGAAGAATGCCTATGTTACGGATGTTATTGGTGAAAAACAGGAATTTGTCCGCGATTCGGTAACCATAGGAGGTAAAAAGGTTGTGGAAGGCAGTCAACCGGAGGAGAAGAATCGTTATTACTATGATGAAGCAACAAGAACATTAAGATATAATTTCCCAGAAGAAATTACATCGGAGCAGGTTATAACATTTAAAACTAAGATTGTGGACCTTTCCATTTTTGACACTAATAGTGATAAGACCTTATCAAATACAGGCGAGCTATCTGGTGATGATATTCCAGGCAATGTAAAATCAACAGGAACAAAAACTATTAAAAATACAGTTGTAAGTAAAATAGGTATCTATTCTACCGGTAATTCTTACATTGATTGGGAAGTTGATGTTAACCAGAATAAAGTTCCAATTAAAGATGCTGTTTTAGAAGATACTTTACAAGCAGGATTGGAATTAGACTCTTCTTCTGTTAAATTGATTCGGTTAAATACCAAAGCAACAGACGGAAGTTTATCAGAGGGAGAAGAGGTAACAGCCCAACTATTAAGTGTAAAATATGATATAGCTTCCGGAAAAGTCAATTTCATATTTAAAGGAGAAATTGACAGCGCTTATCGGCTTAAATTCAGAACAGATATTGATGAAGCTTATAAGAACGGAACCTTTTCAAATGCTATTACATTTAAAGGTAGTGGAATTTCTCAGAATGGAGCAAGTAAGTCAATCGGTGTCAGCTTCCAGAACGTAGGCGGAGGTGCCGGCGGTACAGGAAGAGGCAGTATAGGCATTACTAAAGTTGATGAGAATAATACAACAATTAAATTAAAAGGTGCAACCTTTGAACTTCTGGATTTATACCAGAATGTATTAAAAACCTCTGAAGAAACCGGAGAAGATGGCTCGGTAATATTTGATAAACTCAAACTGAATACCACTTATTATATTCGGGAAGCTGTTTCTCCAACCGGTTATAATTTAAGTACGGAATTATATGAATTCAAATTAACGGATGAGAACAAAAATATTACCTATGAATTTAAAAATAGTATCATCACTGGAAATATTATATTCTATAAGCAGGATGAAGAGAATCTTCCGCTTCCTGGAGCAGAATTTACTCTATATCATGAAAATGATACAAACTTTGAGAAGCCTTTGTCTACGGCAATCAGTGATGAACAAGGAAAAGTTGAATTCACAAATGTTCCATATGGCAGTTATAAAATAATGGAAACAAAAGCTCCTGAAGGTTTTATCCTATCCGAAGAAGTTTTAACAGCAACAATCCTTGAAAATTTAGTAATTGTTACAACGATACCGACGAGTATATCCAATACTAAAATAAAAGGGCAGCTAAAGATATTGAAGGTTGATAAAACCACATTAAAGCCTTTGGCTAACGCTAAAATCTCTGTGTATAGTGAGTCAGATGTTTTAATAGCAGAAAAAGAAACAGATGAAGATGGTATAGCTGTATTTGAAAATATACCTTATGGAAACTATTATTTTGTTGAATCCCAGGCTCCTTCCGGATATGTGCGGAATACAGAGAAACATCCTTTTACTATCAGCCAGAGCGGAGAGGTGATTCAAGTAACATTCGAGAATACTGTAATAACTAAACCAACTACACCAGGTGGTAACGAAGACAACGAGGAACCAAATAAGCCGGAAGAGAATAAACCGGAAGAAAATAAGCCGGAAGAAAACAAACCGGAGGAACCTAAACCAAAGGAAAATAAGCCCAAGGAAGAAAAACAGAAAGAACCTAAAGGCGGTAAAAAATCGGATACCAAAAAGTCAGAAGAAGAATATGAAATTGATCCGGACGGTGTACCATTAGGCGGAAAAGAAGGAGATAATGGTAATAACGGAAGTGTAAACAAAGCAGGAACAGAGAAACTACCAAAAACCGGAGAAAGCAGCAGGATTGGATTTTATATAACTGGAGTAATTATGATTTTTATTGGATTCGTTTTAAAAGTAAGAAGAAAACATCATGCGTAAAAGAAAGTAATATTCTATTGTTAAGACGGGATTCTATTCCGTCTTAACAATTATGTAAAACACAGGAATAGATTTAAAATGTCTATAATTAACAAAGACTGTGAAATAAATATTGCTTAACAGTATGTATTCTACTGGAGACAACTATGAAAACTGGGAAAAAAAATAAATTTCTTTCAATAAGTTTTATATTCATAGGCCTATTAATTATGATATATCCCAAAGCCTCTGATTTATACAAAATGTATCAACAACAAAAATTAATAAAAATCTGGCAACAAAGTTTTAATATTATTGAAAAAAACAGTAGTTCCGATCATGATACTGATTATGACAATTACCGTGAGGAAGCCGGGTTCAATAAAGCAGTGGAATTAAGGAATCAAAGTGCAGAAAATAAAGGCATTGGCAACAACATGGAAAATGCAAATGACTCTTTAAAAGGTATAACTGAAGACAATAACGGAGCAAACACTGGAGGTCTATCAGAAAAACTGCAAGAGGATATTGGTATTGAAGGAATCATTAAGATTGAAAAAATAGATTTGGAACTGCCAATATTAACAGATGCCACCGAAAAAAACATGAAAGTATCAGTGGCATCCATTAAAGGCACCGGAAATCCTGGGCAAATTGGAAATTATGCTATTGCAGGACACAGAAGTCATACTTATGGTAAAAATTTTAACAGACTCGATGAAGTTGAAGTAGGAGATTCTATAATAATTAATAACGGTAAAAAGCAATTTAATTATGAAGTAATGGAAAAATTATACGTAAAACCTGAGGAAGTAGAAGTATTAGAGGGTAATGTGACAGACAAAGAAATTACATTAGTTACCTGTCATCCCATGATTAATCCAACCCATAGGTTAATTATAAAAGGAAAAATAAAGGATTAAAATCATTCAAAACCAATCCACGATATAGGACTTTAGACCTATATCGTGGGATGGATATATATGTTAATATATAAAATATAAATACAAATAGTATAACATCGACTTTCAAGCGATAATAGCAAACTTAGTGAAAACTAAAGACGCAAAGCTAAAGGGCCTTCCTTATATAAAAGATGGCAGCCAGTTACCGAAAGGGGAGTTTTTTATGTTTAAAAAACAAATTTTTATTCCCTTATTATCATTTGTTTTAATGTTTAGTTTTATGGTTGATATGGTACAAGCCTCTGGTTCGGATTTTTACAGTGAAGATCTGGAACATGGAATAATCAGTATTCAATATCTGCCAAAGAGCGACAGTAATACAAAAGTAATAATTCAAAAGGGAAATCAAAAGTATATTTATGATCTTAATTCCAATAATACATTTCCGCTGCAATTAGGAAATGGAAATTATACCATATCTGTTTTAGAACAAAAAAGTGGAAATAAATATAAGCTTATTAATAAAGATACGGTAAATTTGAATATAAAGAATGAGAATGTTGTATATTTACAATCCATTCAATCCATTCATTGGGATAAAGATATGAAGGCAATACAAAAAGCCAAAGCGCTGACAAAAAATTCAAAGAGTGATCAGGAAAAAATAGAAGCTATATATAATTACATAGTGAAAAATATAAGTTATGACAAGAAAAAGTCTGCTAATATAAACGCAGACTACATTCCATCTATTGAAAAAACCTTTACTACTTCAAAAGGTATTTGTTATGATTATTCAGCTTTATTTGCCGCAATGCTAAGAAGTGTTGACATCCCTGCAAAACTAGCTATGGGTTATGGGAAAGATATAGACGAATATCATGCATGGAATCAGGTTTATTTTAAGGACAGTAAACAATGGGTTACAATTGATACGACATATGATGCAGGTTTTAAAGACAGTAAATCAAAGAAGTCAATGATAAAAGAAGCTGCGGATTATAGTGTAGAAAAAATCTATTAAAATGTCTTGTTATTAACCCATAAAATTTATGAAAAATAATTGATTTACTTAAGTATAAAGGGGCCTTGCAAAATAGCTAATTTAAGCTATTTTTGCAAGGCTCCTTTTGGGGCTCTGTATCAAGTTTATTATAGAGCTCTTTTTAGTTTGAAAAACTTCTTTTGGATACACAGAAAGCATAAAGAACAAAAAAATTCTTCCTATTTACAGGATAAAGAGTTCTTAGAAAAAGATATTATAAATATATAAGAATAGAGAACAAATTATTATATAATTTATAAAATGGTAAGGGAGGAATCCTATGAAAAAGATTGTATTAGTAGTAGTGTTTGCAGCATTCATTATTTCTCTGGCTGGGTGTAAAAAGAATGTGGAAGAAGAAGCAAGTGAATCTATAGCAGAAAGTTTTGTAGAAAACCCAGAAATAGCTGATATGGATATTGGAGGTACTGTTGTTGTAAAGAACGAAGATGGATCGGAAGTCAGCTATGGAAGTACCCAATGGCCTACTTCAGATTTAGTAAAAGATGTGCCGGTATGTAAGAGTGGATTAATTACCGGAACGGTAGATAGTGAAGAGTATTCTACTATTTACATGGAAGAGGTAAAAGAAAAAGATGCATTGGAATACCTGGAAGAACTAAGGAGGAAGTTTCCAGATAATAGCTATGAAGTGAATGCAGACGATATTATATCATATGGCGGGGAAAATTCTAATGGCATTGCAGTTGTGATATATTATGATATTGCCAGCGAAAGTATATCTATTTCAGTATCAAAGGTAACTGAATAATGAAAAGGTAGTAAAATGGAAAAAACTATTTCATTTAGTAAAGAACGTAAATTAAAAGGAGATGGAGATATATGTATTGTAAATATTGCGGAAAAGAAATAAATGATGACGCAAATTTCTGTGATGGATGTGGCGGAGAAGTTCAAGGTGACACTATGAATAAACAAACTGCCGAAAACGAAAATATTAATAAAGGTAACGATAATATTTCAAGTACTGGTAAGGTAAAAAAAGATTCCAGTAACAAAGTAATATTTATACTTTCCTATTTGGGAATTTTATTCTTTCTACCCCTTGTAGTCTGTCCGGAATCTAAAACCGGGAGATTCCATGCCAATCAAGGACTGGTACTTCTTATTACAGGATTTGCCGGACATTTTATATTATCAATTTTATTTTCCATATTATCATGGCGGTTATGGGGATTGATTTCCTTACTATTTACTTTGTGGGGATTAGTATTACTAGCCTTGATTGTTATTGGAATGATCAATGCAGGCAGAGGAGAAGAAAAGCCATTACCTGTCATTGGAGGAATACAAATTATAAAATAGTCTTATAATCAGTATTTAAAATAAATACTGAGAGTTTACAAGTAAACTGATATAATCCCTCCAAAGTAGATTTGGTTATTTACGGTCTACTTTAGAGGGATTATATCAAAGGTCTCTCTTTTTTAATACATAATTTGATTTAATTATTATAGTTTTAATAAAAAACAATGGAGTAAATCAGAAGTGGAACGCATAAATACAATACACTGAGCTTGCATTTATCTTTTTCTATAAGAGTCGGTTCTATTTTTCAAACTTCTTATATAACTCTTCAAAGAATTTGTCGACTCCTTTAAAGTCCATGCTCTTTACATAATAGGCCTCTAAGCGTTCATGTTCTTGTTTTGTTTCAGAAAGCTTGATTAATGCCAGGTTAATAAGTAATTCATATAGCTGAATGTTATTCTCCAATTCTTCCTGATCTTTTATTTTTTTATAATCAATAATATGATTTAGATTAATAACTGCATTATATTTCTGACGGGAGCTGTCTTCGGAAGTTATAATCATTGCATCCAATGGGGGAACAAATATATGCTGAAGCTTGCCGGGAGTTAGTGGATCATAGTAGCCTTCAACATCATATCCTCTTTCCAGTGCTTCATCTGCAATAAAGTTCAACAATTTTGCGGAAGCATTTTTATTCTTTCCATTAATGGCCCATACTTTTTTGTCTTTACATAAAGATTCTGTATACTGAATATATCCATTTGCAGTATAAGCTTCGCTAAATAGTTTTTTAATTTTACCAGGTGATTGATATTCATCGTCCTGTAAACTGTTAGAGAAGAATTTTGAGGATACTTCTTTGCATAAGTTCCAAAACTTACTATAATTAGTCACCTCATCATATATGGATTGGATTTCTTCCGATATTAGACCGGCACATTCTAAGTAGCGATAAGCACTTTTATAGATGTTAGATTTCTTTTTAGTAATCAGCATGATTTCTTGTCTGTTTTCTTCCAACTTTTTATTATCCAAATAAGTTCCAAGATTAACAATTTCATCTACGGCTCCGGGAATTTTAGGGTCTATGGTATGTGGAGCAGTACCATCTACAAAAGCAATTTTTAATTTTGGAATTAAAATTCCGTCTAAACTGTCATTGTCACTGGAACAATGAACGTATTCTACATCATATCCTTTTTTCATCATTCTGGTCCCGATTTTTTTCATAAAAGAGCTTTTTCCTACACCGGGGCCACCTTTTAAAATATAAATATGGTTTGCCTCCTCCGGATTAAAGGTATAGTTAAAATAGCTATAGAATCCAACGGAAGTATTATTACCGGCAAATACATGTTTTTCTTTCAAACTGGCACTTCCTAATATTGTGATATAAACTTATTATATGTAGGTGTTTTTATTATGTTAATATCAGCGGAGAGTTTTGGGAAGTTGAAGCTATTTTCTAAAGAACTTGCGAACTCATATTACTAAGAGAATCTTGACTTTTTCTAAAATATGAGCAAGAATTATCAAGAATTAATTTATAATAGAATATATAATATATGATATCATCTCGAAAAGGAGAAAGTATATGGATAATCACTTTAAAGTGCGTGCTTCACTTGAATATATTGAAAAAAATCTGAATGATAAGATTAATCTTGACAAGCTTGCTCAAAAATCATATCTTTCAAAATATCATTATCATAGGCTTTTTCACAAAATGACAGGTGAATCCGTCGCCAGATATATTACCAGAAGGCGCAGCTTCCTTACTTCTGGCATCGGGGAAGAAAGGCAAATGCTTTGCCCTGAAAAACAGCGAAGTACTGATTCACCAGCCGTCAATATCCGGCGGGCAGCAGGGGCAGGCCACGGATATTAAGATACATAGTGACTGGCTTGAAAAGACAAAAGAGACGCTGAATGAAATATATAGCAGGCTTACAGGTCAGCCGGTACAAAAGGTTAAAGAGGATATGGAAAGAGACTGTTATATGACGGCTGAACAAGCGAAAGAATATGGGTTAATTGATAAGATTTTATTAGGTCGTGGGTAACACCTGCTGGGTCTCACGCTAGCTCCCATGGCATAAATCATCTGCTTGCAGATGGTTTACTGCCTCAAATCAGGGCGTGAATTATGTATTTTAATAATTCACACTATCGCCGATAAATGGAAGGTTTATAAATCCGGCATAAAAAATCTGATGCTTTTGAGCTTATATAAAACAGAAACAATTTAATAAATCTGCCACTGGGTAAAGCAATCACGAGGTTATGTTTTTCATCAATGAAAACATAACCTTTTCTGTGGAATTAAAGAAAAAATTGGGTTGAAAATTTCCTTTTATATACTATGTCATTAACATAAAAACATATTAATAGGATAAATAACTATAAAAATAGTAAAGTTTAACAATTGAAACAATACTAATACGTCAATAACATAAAAATTGCCTATAAACCAATAAATCTGCTTATAGAAGATTGTATATATTGTCTGCTAAATTATATATATGATAAAAAACAAGGAGGACCGTATGAAAAAATTTATTAGACTAAAAGCAAAAGTTGTTTCACTGCTAATAATAACATGCTTTATGGGAAACAGTTTGCTTCCTGCATTAGCTATGGAAACTTCGGATGTATCCACACTATTAGAGAACTTATCAGATGAAACGGTGGAAGAAGTACCGGTAGATGAGGCATCTAAAGGAGAAATATCGAATGAAGAAGCGCCGGGAGACAAGGCAACGGAGGAGGAGCTTTCTGATAATGCTGTATCAGATGTTCTGGTGACAGAAGATGAAAAAGAAACCGATGAAGCATTAAAAATCCAGCAGGAAGAGATGCAAACTCTGTCTGTAAACAATAATTTGGTGAATCTGGCACAAGGTAATAATAACAGCTTTGAAGCAGAACAGACAGCAACTGGCACAGCAGCTAACTGGTGGGTGAATAAAATCAATCCTGTGGATTGGAATGATATGTGGGCAGCCAAGGTGCCAACAGTGAGTCCAAGCGCTGTTACGTTTTCATTTGATAAAGAAATATCTTATGACGGGCAGCAGTCAGTGAAATATGCTTCAGGAGACAATACCGGGCGATTTGAAATATACACCAATGTAGAAAATATGAAGTTAAAAGGCAGTTACGAATTCTCTGCCAAGGTTAAAGCAGACACGGTTAAGGGAACAGGTTTCTATTTAAGGGTACAAACCTACCGTCCCTCAAGCAGCGGAAATAATTCTACATTACAAACCTATGGCACAAGTGCCAGAATAACTGGAACAACAGATGGCTGGGTAACTTTAAAATTACCAGTTGAGATAAATGAATCCATTGATGTGGGACGTATTCGTTTAGAAATGTTTTTTGAATATTTAACTGGAACCATATGGGTAGATGATGTATCGTTAGTGCGTTTACCCAAATTAAGCCTGAACGAAACTGAGAAAAAAATAGCAGTTTCAGAAGAATTTGAATTGGTAACTACCTGCGACGATGATACCATAGACTTAAGCGCAGTTACATATACTTCTTCTGATCCCGCAGTGGTATCGGTGGAAGGCAGTGGAGAAAAAGCAAAATTAGCGGGACTAAAAACAGGTAATTCAACTATTACAGCTTCTTTAGGGGAATACCAGGTTTCCTGTCTTGTTGTAGTAGAAGATTCCTCTGTAAAAGACGTCTTTCATACAGTAAGACAGCAATGGTCTGACCGGTTAACCGGTAATAATTTTACAGATATGTCTGATAGCGACTATGTAAAAATTATGGAACAGGTGGATAAGACAGCCCAAGCTTATATTGATACGCTGATTAAGAAACCGGCCGGAACAGATACAAGAACTACTTTGTGGAGCGACTTAAATTTAACAGTTGCTTATAAACCGTCAAGTAATTCAGCGGATTCCGTAGCATTTAATACGGCATTTGAACGGATTTATGCCATAGCCCTGGCATACGCCTCCAAAGGCTCTGAATATTACAAGGATGAACCACTTAAGAATGAAATTATATCCGCACTGGAATGGATGTATACCAATGTATATAATGAAAATTATAGCGTAAAAGACAAGTTGTACGGAAACTGGTGGCACTGGCAGATTGGAATGTCTCAAAGCTTAGCCAATACTGTTATTTTGATGTATGATGAACTGGATAAAGATCTTATTAACAGGGAAGTTAAGACCTTAGGAAAATTTAATGAAGATCCTAATTATGCGTATAAAGTACAGGGCTGGGGTAAAATGGATATGACCAGTGCAAACCTTATGGATACGTCACTGGTATCAGCATTAAAATCAGTCATTGGAATGGATAGTACAGGTATTAGTCAGGCAAAAGAAGCAATCAGTACCGTATTGCCTTATGTGACTTCCGGAGATGGCTTTTATGAAGACGGCTCCTGTATACAGCATACAAATCTTGCTTATACCGGAGGATATGGCTCAACACTGTTGAAAGGTATTGAAAAAATACTATTTTTAGTAGACGGCACTCCCTGGACAGTAGCAGATCCCAATGTAATAAATGTATATGAATGGATATGGAATGGATACCGTCCATTATTTGCAGATGGCGTCATTATGGATATGGTCAGCGGAAGAGGAATTGCAAGACCTTCCAGAACCGATCTTACTGCGGGCCGGGGTGTCTTACAAGGGGCGTTATTGTTATCCATAACAGCACCGGAACATATAAAAGCTGATATTCAGGGTTTTGCAAAAAAACACTTACAAAGTGCTATGGCATATGATGAAAATTATCTGACCAATATGTCAATAGGAGAAATGACAGAAGCTAAAAATATACTAAATGATTCCGGTATTACTCCAGATGATGGAATCCCTTATTTTAAGATGTTTTCTGTTATGGATAAGGCAGTCCATCATACCGATAAATTCTCATTGGGAATTAGTATGTATTCAAAAAGAACCGGAAGTTTTGAGTATGGTAACGGTGAAAACATAAAAGGCTATCACATGTCAGATGGTGCATTATATTTATATAATGGTGATCAATCCCAATTTGCCGATAATTATTGGCCCACAGTTGATCCTATGAGATTAGCCGGCATTACCACAGATCACACAGTGGGTACCATAAGTTCCACCTGGGATCCTCATACCAGTACAAAAAGCTGGGTTGGAGGTTCTTCCCTACTGAATCTTTATGGTTCCGTAGGTATGGATTTTGAAATCGAAAATAGTAGTTTAACCGGTAAAAAGTCCTGGTTTAATTTTGATAATGAAGTAGTTGCTTTAGGAGCAGGCATTACTTCAACAGAAAATAAAAAGACAGAAACCATAGTAGAAAACCGCAAAATTAATGGAAATAATACATTATTAATTAATGGAACACCGGAAGTAAAAAATATTGGTGATTCCAAGACAGTGGATAATATAAGCCATGCCTGGCTATCCGGTAATTTAGCAGATGGGTCTGATTCTATCGGCTATTATTTTCCGGAAGCAGTATCCTTAAATCTGTTAAGAGAGGCAAGAAGCGGCAGCTGGAGAGATATTAATACTTCTGTATCAGAAAGTTCAGAAGCTGCCATTCCGGTAACAAGAAATTACCTAAGCCTTGGGATTGATCATGGTAATAATCCGGATATGGAATCATACAGCTATGTTCTATTACCAAATCATACAGCAGAAGAAACCAGCAATTATCAAAAGTCACCGGATATTGAAATAGTATCCAATACAGAAGTAGTTCAAGCAGTGAAAGAAAAAACACTGGGAGTAAGCGGATATAACTTCTGGTCAAAGGGAAGTGTAAATGGAATAGAATCCGATGGAGCTTCTTCCGTAACGATGAAAGAAACGGAAAATGGTTTAATTCTTGGCATTTCCGATCCTACCCAGTCACAAGCCAGTGTAAGTATTACATTAGATGGCACTTATGATGTAAAAAGTGGAGACGGAAATATAACAGCATCCCAAAGAAAGGAAAAAACCACTATTGTAGCTATTACAACCGATGCTCAGGGAAAAACTTTTTATGTGGAACTGGAAAAATCAGAAAATACAGAGGAAGGCAGTGAAAAATTCCAGCAGCTATATAACCGGGCATACCAACAAATATTAGGAGTAATGCCGGATACCACATTTGATTTAAAAAATGATGTTTTAAAAGCATATGTAACAAAATTAAATACGGATACGAACAAATATTGGAGTCTGCTTATTCCTTCCACAGATACAACCAGAGATAGGATTTTTACAGGAATAAAACCTGTACTTGCAGGAGGCCCTAATTCAAACAGCGCAGACTTAACTACAACATTTTCCTATCTATTTAAATTGACACAAGCTTATGCGACTAACGGAACAGATTTATATCAGAATGAAAATGTAATTAATGAAGTATTGGCAGCGATTGATTTTATGATCAGTAATAAATGGTATGGACGAGGGGTGCCTGCCAATAGCGGCAGCGTAAATTATTATGGAAACTGGTGGGATCACCGAATCGGGGTACCAGCTCAATTATTACCTACCATGATTTTATTACGGGATCATGAAAAGCTGACCAATGGACGCTATGAAACCTATATGGATGCACTAACCTATCAAAAGGCAAATGACTGGGGAACTTATACCAGTGCTAATCTTGCGGATATTGGCTTAAATGCTATGTATTATAGCATATTAGAAGAAGATGGCAGCCTTTTAATGAGTTTGAAAGAACGATTTGGA
The DNA here is from genome assembly GCF_032079385.1 of Anaerocolumna sp. Lineage (NCBI taxonomy): Bacteria > Bacillati > Bacillota > Clostridia > Lachnospirales > Lachnospiraceae > Anaerocolumna > Anaerocolumna sp. The sequence goes on along the minus strand of NZ_DAMAUC010000033.1, from coordinate 31,875 downwards.
AGAGAGTTATTTAGCTATGTTACTTCCGGAAACGGATGGTATAAAGACGGCTCTTACATTGATCATTCTATTTATGCTTACACAGGAGGATATGGCTCTGCTTTAATTTCAGCTATGAGCAGAATTCTCCCTATTCTGAAAAATACGGAATTTGAAATGCTATTTGGGGATGATAGAGATACGTTCTATGATAATGTTTTGCTGGAAAGTTATATACCTCTTCATTATGCAGGAACCATCTCCGATGCAGTTTCAGGAAGAAGTGTAACAAGAGAAACCGCACAATTTAGAACCAGTGCAGGTCAATTAGCCGTTATGTCGGACTCTTTATCACCGGAAGCCGCACTAAAGGTAAAGCAGGTTGTAAAGAAATGGCTGTTAGAGGATGATGCCTTGTTAAGCAGATTAGTCAGACCCAGAGAATTAACTGCTTGTATTAATATATTAAATGATAGTTCCATTCATCCGGCAAGTGTGGAAGAAGGAGTGTATGCCTACTCTAACATGGATAAAGTAGTAAATTATACGGATAAGTATATGGCTGTAATATCAAAGCATTCTAAGAAGATAGCCAACTATGAATCCATTAATACAGAAGGCTATAAATTTTGGAATATCTCAGATGGTGCATTATTATTAAATACATCGGATATTAACCATTTCCGTAGTGGTTACTGGGCAACAGCAGATTTACTCAGACTTCCGGGTATTACAACGCTATATGATGTTACAAGAGGAAATGCAACCGGTGCCGGTACAACCAATCCAAATGACTGGGTAGGAGGCACCAGCTTAGGTAAATACGGAGTGACCGGACTACAGATTACCACTATGGGTAACGGTGCGGCAAGAGATGGTGTGAATGCTAAGAAATCCTGGTTTATGCTGGATGATGAAATTGTTTCATTAGGTTCGGACATCTATGTTAAAAATTCCAATTTAACTTCTAAGGCCGAAACCATAGTTGAAAATAGAAGAATAGATACAGAATTGTCAAATGGTTTTCTTATTAATGGGGAAGAGGTTAATATAAAAGATGTTAGACAAGAGGTGCCTTATTTATCTATATATGCTCCGGTATATGACACATCCAATACCGCAGCGGACAAGATACATGCACATTCTCTAAATTACCCTACAAGCAAAGAGGCTGAGATAATTAAGCTGGAAACCAAGATGCGTTTTCCAGAAGGTAAACGAAATTCAGCTCTGCGAATTTATGGGGAAACAGACGACGGTGTTCTGGGTATAGCTTATGAATTGTTCTTAAACAATTCATCTACCGGTGCATTAAAAGCCTGGGGAGGCGCAGGTGGCGATTTTAATATGGATGGCAGACAATGGTTTACAGTAGAAGCAGAAATCATTCCATCCACTCGAACGATTACCATAAAGATAACCGATCAAAATAATAACTCTTTCACTAAGGCCGGTGCATTTATGGGCAGCTTAAATAATCCCAACAAGATTACAAGCATAGGATTTTACACACCAGGTACCTTAGAAGGTATGGTTGATATAGCATACTTACGTATTACAGAAGATGATGTAACTACTTGTAATGCTGATTTTAGTAAAGTAACAGCATCCAAACTTCCTGATAAGTTTTTCTCATTATGTGCTAATAGTTATGGAAAGCCCTGGACAGGTCATGAGCATACAGGATTTACAATAAAAACAAAAGAAGAAGTAATAGTGCAGGATAGGGAAGATGATGAATATATCAATGCACAGTGGGCTTACCTGTCAGAGAAAGATGGCAATGGCATAGGCTATTATTTCCCGGAAGGTGAGACAGTAAAAGCATTTAAAGAAAGCAGAACCGGAAAATGGGAAGATATCAATGGTTTATCCGGAATGCGTTATTCCGATGACCCATTAACCAGGGGATATGCAACCATGTATATTGATCATGGTGTTCAGCCGGAGAATGCAGATTATGCATATGTGTTATTGCCGGAAGCTACATTAGAGAAAACAAAAGCCTATGAAGCATCACCGGATGTAACAATTATTGCAAATACTTCTGATGTACATGCAGTACTGGAGAATAAGTTAAATATTACAGCAATGAATTTTTGGCAGGAAGCAGGAAAGAGTGTAACGGCAGGAAAAGTAACTTCTAACGGTCCGGCTTCCGTAATGGTACAGGAAACATCGGAAGGCTTTACTGTTTCCGTATCTGATCCAACAAGCTTACAAGATTCAATGAAAGTTGTAGTTGAGATTCCATATGATAAGATTACATCTTTATCGGAGGGAATGACAGCTGAATTATCTGGGGAGAATACCGTTATAACTATTAATTCTAACCCAGGAGTAAAAGGAGAAGTATTCCTGGCGGAATTTACAAAGGTAGAGACCGATTCAGGAGAGACCGACCCAGGAGAAACGAACCCAGGAG
>NZ_DAMAUC010000033.1:0-29371 GCF_032079385.1 Anaerocolumna sp. | reverse complement strand
AGACCGATCCGGGAGAAACTGATCCGGGAGAAACGAACCCAGGAGAGACCGATCCGGGAGAAACTGATCCGGGAGAAACGAACCCAGGAGAGACCGATCCAGGAGAAACAGATCCAGGAGAAACGAATCCGGGAGAGACGAAACCAGGAGAAACGGAACCGGGAGAAACCGAACCGGGAGAGACGAAACCAGGAGAAACGGAACCGGGAGAAACCGAACCGGGAGAAACGAAACCAGGGGAAACGAATCCGGGAGAAACCGAACCGGGAGAAACGAATCCGGGGGAAACAAATCCAGGGGAAACTGATTCGGGAGAAACAAATCCAGGGGAAACAAAGCCGGGAGAGACGAAACCAGATAGTACAACAGTTGTGGAAAATGAAGTAAGCAAAAATAATGTTACAACCAATACAAAGATTACTACAATATATAATAGTAAAACGGGACAAACAACAACTACGAAAGTAACTATCAGTAAGAATTTAATTAGCAAAGAATCTGTAAAATCAACGGAATACACTATTTTAGATAGTAAAGGAAATGTAATAGAGCGTTCCGTGCTAAAATATGAGCTTGATAATAAAGAAAATATCAAGTTGACAAAAGTAAATATAACAGTATCAGAAAAGCTTCTGCAATCGGCACAAAGAGAAGGACGTAATATATCGATAGAGATCAAAGACCATAATGGTAAGAAAGTTGCCGAATGGCTGATTAGCAAGAAAGACTTAGATCTGGCATCCAAAAACCTAAAAGATAGTAAAGTATCTTTTACAATTAGTAATGTAAAGGGACATAAATCTATATCATTAAAGGATAAGAATCAAAAAGGTTTAGTTGTAGAGATAGGTGATAACAAGATAAAAATATCTTCTCAATTAAAGATTTATGTGAAAGATACCAATACCTTAAAAGCAGGTAAAAAGTTCTACTTGTATCAGTATAATGATAAAAAGAATAAATATGAAACAATTCCTTATACCTCAAAGCTGGCAGTAGATAAAGCGGGTTATGCTACGATACCGGTATTTGAAGGAGGAGAATATGTATTATTATCTAAAAAGGTAGCTGCTAAAGAACAATTAAGTCTATTAAGCCGTATTACAGTACCACGTAATTCTTATTCAATAAGTAAGGGTAAAAAGCTGGAGATAACACCAAAGATACCAAATACCTTAACGCTGACCAATAACCTTTTTGATAAATCAGTACCAAGTATTAAAGGAGCTGTGGTAATTAACTATAAGTCCAGTAATAAAAAGGTTTTGAAGGTATCAAAAGATGGTACAATAACAGCAGTAAAGAAAGGAAAAGCAACGGTTACACTTAAAGTAGAGTTATATTCAAGAAAAACAAAAACCATAAAAGTTAATATTGAAGTTAAATAAATCTTAATTTAATCCACAGAGTGCCATACTGCTCTGTGGATTTTTCTACAGTGGAAAATGGGAATTAAACCCGGAAAAAGCAGCATTTTACTCCCGAAGGTGGACAACTATTTTTTAAAAGCAAAACCATTGAAATGAACATATGTAATAGAAGTTACCTTTCAGTACTGATTCGAACAATTGTTTGTATGTTTTCAATTTATATGCTATAATAAATCATAAAACATGGAAGGATTAGTTTAAATGTCAACAGTAGCTATCAAAGGAACAAGTATGCGTTTCTTGTGCTATAGATAGAAAGGGCAATCTTTAGGTGAAATTGCTATATTAGGCAGATAATCAAACTAAACTGAGATTTAATCGAAAAGATATTTAAAGGAGAAGAAGATATGCTTAATGTTTATGAGAATGTACCAAAATTTGAAAATGAAAATTTTTTATTAAGAATGGTATCAAATTATGATATTGATAGTTTATTTAAGGTTTATTCAGATAAAAAAGCGGTTCCTTTTTTTAATAGCGATAACTGTCATGGAGATACATTTTATTATGATACTATTGAAAAAATGGAGAAAGCAATTGAATTCTGGTTGTATTCATATAAAGAAAAATATTTTGTTAGATGGAGTATTATTGAAAAAAGTACGAATGTAGCAATTGGTACAATAGAACTTTTCCATAGAGATGCAAATGACTATTTTACCAATACGGGATTACTCCGCTTGGATTTAGCAAGTGATTATGAGAAAGAATCTATCATTGAAGATATTTTAAATCTTATCATTTCTGATACGTATGAGCTTTTCCAATGCGATAAAATTGCAACGAAAGCAATTCCAACTGCAATTGAACGTATACAGGCATTAAAAAATTGTGGTTTTATACCAACCGATAAATTTCTAATTGGCGGAGATGGAACAGAATATAATTCTTACTATGTGTTAGAACGATAAATTATAATGATGAAATTCGCATCTTTATATATTGCATAATAAAAGAAGACCAATTTAGCAGAGCATTTTATGCCCTGCTAAATTAATATCATTCTTTACCATATGTTGTGACATTCTTATAATGAAGTTAACCTATTTGATTTGAAGATTATTTTATATTAAGATGATTGAAATAGACAATGGGAGAAAAGACTATGACTATAACTCTATTTGTCTTGCATTTATAATGGCTACAATCTATAATATTACTATGTTCATTTTTCCCAGGTTTTGAGAAATAGAAATATTATCTTATAAGAAAAGACTCTCTTTTAAGATTGATACAGCAAGCCTAATATACAAGTATAAAGCGGAAACTGCTCTTTCATAAGGTTAAAAGGCAGCGCCATATTTGTATGCAATGTGGAAAGAAATATAAGGTTGAAAGAAAATAAATATAGAAAGAATGCCACGGTGTGATTCCTTCAACCTATTTATTTGTGGCTGTATCGCATCTGCAGATGTGATATGCAATGAGTATAAAAATGAAAAAGAATTTATTAAAGGGTGCATTGATATTTTCAATGGTTATTTTACTTAGCGGATGCAGTGGGAATTCAGCCAACAAATTATATAAAGAAGGACTGAAATATATAGACAATGGCAATTATAAAGAAGCAGCTTCTAATTTTTCCAAAGCGATAGCATTAAAGGAGGATTGTGCGGAATATTATATTGACTATGGAATGACTTTAATCATGCTAAATGAGAATAAGGAGGCAATTCTAAACTTTGATAAGGCAATTTTGGATAAAGAAAATGTAATTGTAAACAAAAATAACAAGTTAGCATACCGGGGAAAAGGGATTGCCTATTTTAAATTATTTCAATATAAAGAAGCAATTGAACAATTTGACAAAGCGCTTTCGCTTAATGAATTAAGTAATTTAGATGAGGACATCTTATACTACAAAGGAAGTGCAGAGGAAAAGTCAGGTCTCTACGAAGATGCAATTAAAACATATACCGTACTGATAGAGAATAGTCCGTCAGATGATACTGCATACAATAGTCGTGGATATGCTTATGGGAAACTTCATGAATTCGATAAAGGGCTTGCAGATTACGATAAAGCAATTTCTTTAAAGAAAAATAATTGTAATCACTATTTGGGAAAATACTTTTTACTTATGGAAGCTGACAAAAAGGAAGAGGCACACACTATTTTAAAAGAAGCTGCCAGCATAAAAGGTGAAACAGAAGAAGATAAGTTTAATTTGGCAAAAGTTCATTATTACATGGAAGAGTATGATTTGGCAATAAATGAATTCAGCAAGGCATTTGAAGGTGGTTTTGAAGAATCCTATTACTATCTTGGCAACATTTATGAAAGAAGAGAGGATTATAAAGAAGCTGTTGTTAATTATCAAAAATATATTGAAGCAGAAGATATTTCAAAGACGGCCTTAGTGTATAATCAGATTGGTGCTTGTCTTTTAAAATTAGGAAGATATAGCGAAGCATTGACTTATATTCAGAATGGATTGGAATACCAAGATAAAAACTTGGAACAGCCATTGAAAAGAAATGAAATTGCCGCTTATGAAAAGACAGGTGATTTTGCTAAGGCTTACCATCTTATGGAGAACTATGTAAATCTGTATCCAGAAGATAAAGAAGCTCTAAAGGAATATGAATTTTTAAAAACACGACTACCAGAAGCAAGCAATATAAAAAATGAAAAATAATAATGGATAAGGGAAGATTGAAGTTCCTTTAACCGGAGATTTGTGCTACATGCAAGTTCTCCAAACATTGAAAGGAGCATGATTATATATGGCTGAAATGTATGATATAAAGGAAAATGAAGAACGTTTAATCTTAGTTGCGGTTGCAACACAGGATGGGGATGATACGGAAGAATCTTTAGAGGAACTGGAGGAATTGGCTAAAACAGCAGGAGCTGTAACAGTAGCCAAAGTCATTCAAAATCGTGAAAGTGTTCATCCGGGAACTTATATTGGTAAAGGAAAAATTGAAGAAATACGCATCTTAATAGATGAATTAGGGGCTACAGGTGTTGTATGCGACGACGAACTATCCCCTGCGCAGCTAAAAAATCTGGAGGATGCTCTGCAAGCCAAAGTTATGGATCGAACCATAGTTATATTGGATATATTTGCACAGCGTGCCACTACCAAGGAAGGTAAGATACAGGTTGAATTAGCTCAATTAAAATACCGCTCTACAAGATTAGTAGGAATGAGAAATTCAATGTCAAGGCTAGGCGGCGGTATCGGAACCAAAGGTCCCGGTGAAAAGAAACTGGAAGTAGACCGAAGATTAATTCGTGACCGAATCTCCCAACTAAAAAGGGAGCTTAGTGATATGCAGCAATCCAGAGAAATTGCAAGAGGTTTAAGAAATAAAGGAGGAATTCCAATTGTTGCTATAGTAGGTTATACCAACGCCGGTAAATCTACCCTATTAAATTTTCTAACCAGTGCAGGGGTATTAGAAGAAGATAAATTATTTGCAACCCTGGATCCAACAACAAGAAATCTTGAACTACCCAGTGGTCAGCAGCTGCTGCTAACAGACACCGTAGGTTTTATCCGCAAATTACCCCATCATCTAATTGAAGCCTTCCGAAGCACCTTAGAAGAAGCTAAATATGCAGATATTATCCTTCATGTGGTAGACAGTTCCAATCCTGCTGCCTACAAACAAATGCACGTAGTTTATGAAACCCTGGAAAACCTGGGCGTAAAAGATAAAACCATTATTACCGCCTTCAACAAGCAAGATAAACTTGGTTCTGACCCGGTAATGAAAGATTTTAGAGCAGATAAAACCGTCAAAATATCAGCGAAACAAAATACCGGTATTGATACATTACTAGAGCTTTTCGAAGAAGTATTAAGAGACAGAAAAGTCCTGATGGAAAAAGTATTCTCCTACAACGATGCTGGTAAAATCCAAATTGTAAGAAAATACGGACAACTTATAGCTGAAGAATATCAGGAAGACGGCATTTACATTAAAGCATATCTTCCAAAAGATATTTATACGGGGCTATAGACAAATAAAAAAATATTGTAATAACGTACAACTCAATGTCGTTCATATTTCCGGTTAGGGTGGATTTATGAACGGCATTTTTGAATTTCATAAATTAATTTATTATAAACATAAAACCAGCTATTGTATCAACTCCGATTTTATTAAAATGTACATCTTAATATGAAAAGTTTTACAGCTATATGTAGAATTTTAATACAATACCTACATTAAATCCATTGAAGTGAATTTTAGTAAAGAATATTATCCGGGTCATCCATTATATCAAAACAAAACGGTGGGTGGAGAAGATTATTATGCAGTAAATCATGAAATCGATATCGAATTGCCAGGAAGACCATCTGGAGCAAAAACAGATATATCCTTTGATTATGCATTATGTAACACTTGGGTGGGCGAAAATGAAGATGAATATACCACCAATTATACCAGTTTGGTACAAGCGCAAGATGATGGAAATTGGCATACCTATCGCTTCGATTGGCATACAGGCGATGTGGATGAACAGGCACGGGTAGAATTTTACTTTGATGATGTATTGACCGAGACAAGTTATACTAATATTCCTACCAATTCGGGAAGGTTTTGGATTGCAGCTTGGTTTCCAAATGAGTGGGCAGGAGTTCCTGATTTTGATATCTCAGTCTTTGAAGTGGATTATGTGAAAATCACACCATTTAATGAGAGCGGTGATCGATTTGTTACCGGATTAGCAGATCCATATATTGCAGATATTAGTGAATACCCATTAACAAATGCAGTAGAGGGACTGAACCCACCAGCAAATTTGAATGTTACAGTTGTAAATGAAAAAGAGATTACAGTAACCTGGGACATGGTCGAAGGCGCTGAAGCTTATGATGTAGATCAAAATGGAGTAATAACATCCGATGTGACCAGCCCTTATGTAATAACAAATCTTGACAATGGTACTTACGCTTTTAAAGTAAGAGCTAAAAATACAGATAGTACAAGTAGCTGGAGCGTCGTAAGAACAGCAACAATCAGTATCAATAGTGAAAATTTGCTGACAAATCCTAATTTTGAGGATGACCTTTTTGGTTGGCCAAATGGAGTAAATGCATCAATAGAGCAAGTAGGGGAAAACAATGCAGCAAAGATTACATCCACTGAGTTAACGGGTGTATTAAAGCAGGTGGTAACTGGACTTCAGCCCAATACTACCTACACGCTAACGGGCGATATTGTCAAATGCGATACTAATGTATATGGCTATTTAGGTGTTACTGATTTTGGAGGAAATCCAATAGAACATGGAGGAAATATAGCGAAGCAGATAGCACCATTTACCTTCCGTACAGGTGCTGCCAATACCGCAGCAACCATATATCTATCCGTATATAAGAATCAGAACGGATCGGTGTATTTTGACAATATATTATTAACAGGAGAGAGAGGAACGGAGGATGAGTTAGGAATACCAGTATTGTCAGCAATTCCTGACGGAAATCAAGTTACTTTAAGTTGGACAGCAGTGGAGGGCGCTACAGGCTATGATATCGATAGAGATGGTGTAACTTTTTCAAATGTTACAAGTCCATATCTCATATCAGATCTTATGGAAGGAACGTATTCCTTTAAAGTGAGAGCAAAAAATAATACAGCAACAGGAAATTGGAGTGGAGTGCAGACTATCACCCTTCGGTCCTCAGATACAAATCTGGTACAAAATCCAAACTTCGATTTTGGTCTAAATGGATGGGTGGATTCGATCAATGCCACGGTTATTGAAGTCAATGGAAATAATGCAGTGAAAATAGTTTCTACCGATGTAACAGGATTACTTCGGCAGGTAGTTACAGGTTTACAACCCAATACAACCTATCGTTTAAATGGTGATATTGTCCAATGTGATGCAAATGTATACGGATATTTAGGTGTTTCAGATTATGGTGGCAGTACCATAGAGTATGGCGGCAATGTTCCGAAGACAATTGATTCAATTACGTTTACCACAGGAGTCAATAATACCACAGCAACAATTTACCTTTCAGTATATAAAAATCAAGGAGGAGAGGTATTCTTTGATAATATTTCATTGATACCTGTTTCCTAATTATGAAACGATAAATTCTATTATAATAAAAACATCTTGCTGCTCCTATGTGTGTAGCAAGATGTTTTTATATTAGCGTTTATTAAGATAGATTTACTGGAAGTAATAATAGATAAGTATCCATGTATCCATAAAGGAGGAACTAGGGAGAAGAATATAATAGAGATTTTTTAAATAGCTCTTGCCGGTACTCGCTAGGTGTTTTATTTACATTCTTTTTAAATATTTTCAAAAAGTAAAAATAGTCATGGTATCCTATCTTTGTGGCTATTTCTTCAATTGTTAAGTTTCTTTCCTGTAATAATTCTTTGGCCTTATTTATTCGTAAATCAGTCAGATATTTATTAAAATTAATTCCGGATTCCTTTTTAAACAACTGACTTATATAACCAGGATTTAAATGGCTGTAAGAAGCAATGGTTTTTAATGATATATCTTTGTTATAGTTTTCATTGATATATTCTATTATGTTCCAATAATGAATATTTGGAATACAAGTTGGGATTCTGGCTGTAAATAGATTATTTGGAATCAGCTTCGTTAATTCTTCCAGAACTTCGGCAGGCATAGTGTTATCCCCAACGGATACCGCTACATATAAGGAGGTATCCACAAGACCATAGTTATGCAGAAATTCAGTAACACGCTTCTTTTCATCTATGTTTTTGGTATCGATTATATTATCATAGGTAATACGCGATAAAATATAATAACGCTTATCATCAGTGATGCATAGTTGATACATGATTAACCTCCCTGTATGCTAAAGTAGACTATAATAAACATCTGTTAATAGTTAAGTTAATATATTTTTTAGCAGCCTTTGCTCTTGTTCCCTATATTGGGTTGGTGTCATTCCAGCTTCCTTTTTAAATAACTTGGAAAAATAAAAATACTGTGTATAACCAACTTTTTCACATATAACAGAGATTGGTTCATTGGTTTTCGCCAATAGATCTTTCGCATAATTAATTCTTAAGTCTTTTATATAATTGGTAAAGGTAGTGCCCAATTCACGCTTAAAGACCTGACTAAGATAGCTAGGATTTATGATGTAAGTTTGACAAATTGCTTGAAAAGATAATTGATTAGTAAAATTTTGGTGGATATAATCAATCACTTTTTTAAAGGTGTCATTTTTAATTAAATCAAAATTTATATTATTATTTACATAATTATTATTGTTTAGAAATACAATCAAATATGAAAACATTGAATCAATATCTGGAAAATCACGGAGCAATTCAATGGGGGTGCGTATGTAATCCTCAAAATAATTACCATCCAGACGATATAATAAGGACATGGTTATATTATAAATCTTTATCACATCATGTATGTTTCTATCGTTTACAGGATAGAGAGTGGCATAGTTCTTAAGTAATGAGACCACATTACGAGAATTATTTTTACTGGCCTCACCACTAAGCAAATCAATATAATCTGTTTTGGATGTTTCTTCAGTAACAGCAAAATCGCCTTTTGTAATATCAATTGGATGGTGATAATAGGAATAAAGGCTGTTAAAAAGTCTCTCCAGATCCTGATAAAAATCTTTTGTAATAGTAGTTGGAAGATAACAGAAGTTTTTAATCTGATCTCGTAAAAACTTTTGCTTAATCCGTTGTCGAAAGCCAATGCTATTTAAGAATGTATTATCTTCGATTATATAGATATAAGTATCCAGTTCACACTGTATTTTATAATAATGAACATATCCTTCAAGTTCATGACTAATATCGCAGATACTTGCAGCCAGAGTAATCTGTTCGGCACAGTTTTTTACTTTCTTTAAATAAGTAATAAAACGAGAGATATTGATTGAAGAGGGATTATAAATCATGGAATGAAATAGCGTATTAAAATAAAACTCTTCTTCGGATAATATCTCTTCAATTTGATTTAGCATGGCATGAATTTCATCATCTTCTAATGGTTTCAGGCAATAGTTTATAGCTCCTAAAGACAACGCTTGCTTGGCATAGGAGAATTCCTCATAACCGCTTATGATTACAAACTTTATCTGGGGCTGTTTCTCTAAAATTGCTTCCATTAATTGGAGACCATCCATTTCAGGCATTCGGATATCCGTAAATACAACATCCGGTTTTAATAATAATATTTGTTCTAGAGCCTCTTTGCTGCTTTGAAAGGTTGCGATTACTTCAAAATTAGTGGAACTCCAATCAAAGGCCAAAGCTAAACTGTTCAAAACCATTTTTTCATCATCAACCAATACGACATGATAGCCCATATTAACCTCGATTCCAGTGCTTTCGCACCATTTAATAATGGCAGTAATTTTGTGTTCCAATATAAATTGCCAGTTGAAATAATTTGTGTTCTAACCTAATTCTCTTCCTGTGTTTGGTTTGGAAGTGTTAGAGTAAAAGTAGTTCCTTCCGCTTCCGAACTCGTGGCAGAGAGGCCATAGCCTTCTCCAAACAACAATCGAATTCTTTCATTCACATTATAAATACCAATTCCATGTGATCCATTTTGAAATAACATAGAGGAGGTAGATGCTAATTCATTTTGTATTTTTCGTAACTCCTCTGGAGCAATTGGAAAACCAGTGTTATTTATCTCTATGATAATATGGTTATTTTCAATATAGGCCCTAATGCGAAGACGGGAGGGCTCCAAGGTTCCTTCTATTCCGTGAACAATTGCATTTTCAATCAAAGGCTGGAGAATCATCTTTGGAATAGTAATATCATAGCAATTTGGATTAATTTCATATTCTACGTAAAAACGGTCTTCAAAACGCATTTTCTGTATACTGATATAGTTACTAACAATTTTAATCTCATCCCGGAAGGTTACATTGTCAGCACCCTTAATGCTGTATTTAAATATTGTTGCAAGAGATTTTGTTGCTGATACTATTTCAGGCTGTTTATGTTCTGCTGCAATTCCTTTAATACATTCTAAGGTATTGTATAAAAAATGAGGGTTTATCTGGCTGCGAAGATGAAGTAATTCAGCCTGTTTTTTTTCAAGTTCTATTTTAAACAGATGGTTGTTAGTAGTAATTAAAGAATTTGTCAATGCATCAATTTTCTCCAACATTTCATTTGTCTCTTTTGATACTATCATAATTTCTTTATAGCCATCCAAATGTACATGTTTTTTTAAATCTTCCAAATCTCCCTCTTTTAACGACGAAATAAAGTGAACCAATTTATGTAGGGGAGATATGATATTAATAATTAATAGTATCCATAAAATTAATATCATTAAGGTAATTAAAAATAAAATCATACGATGAAAGTTCTGTACACTTAAAAGTCCATATATGGTGTCTTCTTGCTTTCGAAAGGAAATAATACTTAAACCACAACGCTCCACTTCGGTTATTTGATAATCTTCATCGGAAAGATCCGATAGAAGAGGAAGGGAACTGTCGCCATTGGTCCAAAATATATGCTTGGTATGATCCATAATATAAAAGACAGAGTTGGTTTTGTTGTAATGCTTGGCACTTTGATCCAGAAAGGCTGTATCATTTAAAACCAAATAAACGTCTCCAATTTTTTGATTCACTTTAATATAAGTACTAATCGAATTAATTGGATAATGCATAACGAAATATGCGCTTTTTAGTTGTTGGTTATATTGGATTGGACTAAGTTCAATGGAATTTACTCCAATATAATTTTGGGGAAGCTCATAATTGGTATCAATAAGCGAATATTGGTTTCCAAGGTTATCTCGTATAATAACATCAAGAATATGGGGATTTAATGTCATTACACTGGTGAGATTTGTGATCATTTGCCTATAATACTGGTATTTCATCTCATAGGAGGATTCCAATAAAAAATTCTGTACATCTGCGTGGTAAGAGACGAATTGTATTATTTTTGATAAAAAAGAATGGTTGGATATTATTGTCTCTTCCAGTTGATAAATAATTTCGTTGGTGTAATCCTTGCTCTTGTTTTCATAGAACTTCTCGGCAGAATGAGTATAATACAGGAGATAAGAGGAAAATACAATAACCGTGATTAATGTTAATATGATGATTTGAGTAAAGAGCCTAAGTTGTTGGAATTTTCTCATAATGTATACTCCCTTATTTTTCAGACCATTGTTCGTTAAATACCGGCAGCATTGCCTGCTGTTATAATTCTCTCCCATAAATTACAAAAAGGCAATTCTTTTTTTGAAGAACCGGTATAGGTTAAGCGAGTTTCCTCCAATTCTGCTAATGAATTAATCTGTGAATCCAAATACATTTGAATTCGTTTCTGGACTGAAGTCAATCGTGTCATAATTCCTCCGAATCGAATGTCAATCACTTCATAACCAAAGGGTTTATTTTCCGAAAACCATAATTCTTCCCTAGCGTCCTTTAATATCCTTACATATGAGATACAGGTTGGAATATCCTTAAGGATAATTAGCTCCAATGTATTCTTGTCATTGGAATGATAAGCTTCATATATCCGATTACCAAGGTCAGCCTTTATGGACAATACCTTAGACAGGGTATGATAATAATGAAGAAGGGGTTGGCCATATTGCAGGAAGGAGCCTAACTTGTCCGAAAGCATATGATAATAGTTACCTAACTGATAGTCTTTAATTTGCTCATCAAATAAGGCAATAAGAGGATCTTGATAAAGGCAATATTTGGATGGGTTTGGTACATCCAGTGTATCTTTCGGTAAATCAGGATGTGTGTCCAATGCGTCGATAAACATATAGGCATTATAAGGGATACCGGTCAGAAAGAATAATCTCTCTTTCATTTCCACCAGGGAAGGGGAATTTGAAAAACCATGTTCTGCAAAGTATAGTACGGAGGGCAAACCAGCCTCATGGGGAGTCTCTGCACCAGCATCCTGCCACATAGTACAAATGGCATTTTGAATGTTAATTTGCTTACAGGCGTTTAGTCCGCACTCGGTTGTATGAAAGGCTTTCGTAAAATTAGGTACAAGGCCATTCCAAATCCAACCACCGCCAGCAAACCAGCAACCTGGATCCATTTGCTGGTGCAATCGAAGGAACTTTTCATAAAATGCGGTGTCATGATGATAGTAATCCCAATAGGTAAGGTGCAAACAATCAGAGGGAAGTTTTATATGGCTCAAGTCCAGATTGTCTGGCATATCATAATAATCACCCGTGGGGGAATTAATACGAAAGAACATATCACTCCAAATAATACTTTCTAACTGCAGTTCCTCACAAATGGATTGGACACGGTTTAGATGTGTCATCATCAAATCCTCCCGATTTGTAAATCCATTATCATGCAAGTATTTACCAAGGCCAAGATAATGTGCTTCATCCATACCAAGATGTATTCGCTTGCTGCGGAATGGCTCAGAAGCAGAACGAAGGATCTGTTGAAGAAATTCGATTACATGAGGTGATTCCACATATAGAATATCCTCAGTATCGGTTAATGCTGACATCGCTTTCCAACGCAGAGCACAGCGAAGATGAGCCAGTGTTTGAATACATGGAATAATTTCAATGCCAAATAGATTGGCATAGTTATCGCATTCCATTAATTCGGATTTGGTATATTTTCCGCGATATGCACCGAAGTAAGGATAATTCTCTACTTCATAAGTATCTTCCGTATATAACATTAATACATTCATTCCGATAGAAGCAAGGAAACGAATGTATTTTTTTATTGAATCCACCGTAAGAACAGCATTTCGGGAACAATCTAACATTACACCAAAGGAATGGAAGTAGGCATTCTTTTCAATATGAAAGGGTGTTAATTTCTCGGTTTGATGAAGTCTTTGCAAAAGAAGCATAAACCCAAGAAAAAAGTGTACCTTCTCTTTGCTTTTGATTACAGCAACGGACCCATTAAAATCAACTTCGATGAGAGAAGAGGAAGAGCATTCTGCTTCTACCTTGATGGTGCAGGGGAGGGTCTTGGTGGCATATTGTTTAATAAGTTCCTCAATACCTTCTTTATAAGGCATAAGGGAATCTGATATTTGAAACATAGTTTACTCCTCATTTCATCAATTTTATTAGTTTTATTATATAGTAGGGAAGGTTAACAAATCAAGGGATTTTAAGTTATTGCAGTATTATATAAAGGTAGGTCATGCTGGAGAATTTCAACGGAAAAAAACTAAAGAGAAGACATGATTCACTAAATACAGTACCATATTGTATTACGGCTTTTTTGTTATATAATAAGATAGATACACCAATTGATTTAAATGAAAATAACGGAACTGAGTTTATAAAGCGAAATCAGAAAAAGGGTGGAGGAAGCTGATATGAGCAAGAGAGGAAAAAATATTTTTGGTTTAGGATTTATTCTTACTGGAGTCATTTGCCTTGTAATTATCATTTGTTTAATTCAGCAGAAACCCAATACTGACAAACCGAATCGGAAAGAGGATGGTATACTCGAGAAAGAGGAAGATAGGATAACCATTCGGATTGGGATGTGGGATATTGGCGACTACCTAACGGGAGATGAGGTCTTATCTTATATTGAAGATAAGTTACATATAAAACTGGAGCCAGTGAATGTGAACTATACCAACTGGACACAGGAATATCAGAAGATGGCCGCTTCCAATAGCCTGCCGGATATTATTGTTCATGATATTGTTGGCTCCGCCACCTATTCTGCATGGGTCTCTCAAGGTAAAATTCAGCCTGTCCCATCGGATTTAAGCGCGTATCCTAATTTTGAAGCATATATGAATGGAGAGTACATACAAAATTTTCAAGAGAAATCAGGTGAACTATATTTAATCCCCAGATTAACCTATCCAGATGAGAAATTGTGGGCATTGGATCGTTGCATAGTAATGAGAAAGGATTGGCTCAGTCAGCTTAATATGGAATTACCTCAATCCTATGAGGAATTAAAAGCTGTCTTAAAAGCATTTACGGAAAGTGATTTTGACGGTGATGGAGAGTATAATACTATCGGTCTGGCTACTGAAAACATGAACACTCTGGAAGCCATTTATCTTAGTATATTTCCGGAACTATCCAATGTGGAACGAGGATGGATGAAGGAAGAGGGGAAGTGGATACCCGTCTATGCCTCTAAAAGAACAGGGAAGGCACTATCTTACACAAAGGAGTTATATGATCTTGGGCTGTTAGACAATGAATTTGCCTACCGAACTATAAAAGAAGCATTTTCCTTATTTACAGATGGGAAAGCGGGAGCAATATCATGTCAGTATTTTAATCTCTTAAAACACTGGAAAACCATTGATAACAAAAAAGATTATCTGGATAAAATCGTTGTTTTAAAACCATGGCCGGCAGAAGACGGCAACGCTTATTGTTTTACATCCAGCCTTCATTGGTCTGAACTCTATCTGAATGCTCAAATTGAAGATGAGAAAATGAATAAAATATTAGAATTATTTGATTTTCTATTATCGGAGGAAGCGAAACAATTATTTTATCAACAGAATGATTCGAAATGGAGAGAAAATAATCCTTCCATTGAAGCACTTTCCACATTAGTAAGTTGGAATCAAGAAGAAATTTATAATAAAACCAAAGCCTCCATTGAAATATATGGGGAAGCGAACATAGATTATGCAATAGAATTAATGAATTGGTATCAAGAGAATACGGAGAGCGTCCATTATAACAATGATATTATTTTCACTAGTACCCCATCCAAATTATTATTACCAACCTATCAGGAGATTAAAGATGATATGATTCGAGTAGTCGTTGGAAAGGAACCGGCAGAGGAAGGGTGGGATAAAGTATTAGAAAAATACCGAAGTGAGACACCATTGCGCCAAGCCATCCATGAGGTAACGAAATTAGCTGAACTGGAAGGAATTGAATAGGAAAAACAGAACATTCCATGAGAAAGAAATTCAAATGTGGAGTGTTCTTTTTTTGTACAAAGAGCAGTTATGCAACACAAATTATAAGAATATGTTCTGTATTTAGTTGTAATTCAGAAAAAATAGGTTTCCAATAATGGAGGGCATATTTATATAATGTTCCCCCATACCCCTTACTTAGAGTATTTATTATAATGAAAGAGCATAAGAAATGTAACATGTTGATGCAAAATTATAGGAGGAGGGAATTTAAATGAAAAAAAGAATGTTAGGTTTAGTGTTAGCAGTAACCATGGTGGCAATCAGTGTAATGGGATGCGCTTCAAAAGCACCATCAGAGGATGAACAGACGGTATCCACTAGTGATACGGATAAAAAAGAAGAGAGTGAAACTAAGGGAGGAAGTAATCTTAGTGACACAATCGTTTACTGGTCTATGTGGCAAGAGACAGAACCCCAGGCATATATTTTAAAGAACGCAATCGCACGATTTGAAGATGCGAATCCGGATTGTAAAGTAAAAGTGGAGTGGTCCGGAAGAGGAATTAAGGAATTAATCCTGCCTGCATTGGAAGTTGGAACACAAATCGATATTTTTGATACGGATCCTAATAATTTATATAGTGCTGATCCCAGCAAATTATTAAATTTGGACGACTTCTTTGTGTCAAATTCTGCACAGGGAACAACCACAGTGAAAGATTCGTTATTGGAGGGACTTGTAAACTTTGATGAAGAATTAGGAAAAGCAGTTGGTTTGTCCGGGTATCATACCGTACCTTATTCTCCTTATGTGGTAAGTTGGTTCTATAACAAAGAACATTTTGCCAAAGCAGGAATTGATAAGGTCCCTACCACATGGGAGGAACTGGATTCGGCTTGTGAGAAACTGGTTGCGGCGGGCTATACCCCTATTACCATTGATGATGCATACTTAGACTTAATTTTTGCTCATTATTTACAAAGAGCAGTAGGTTCAGAAAAAACCATAGCATTAGCAGACAATAAAAATGCGAATGCGAAGGAACTATGGAATGATCCATTGGTTCTTCAAATGCTAAAAGATATGGAAAGCTTTGCAGCCAAAGGCTATTTTTCAAAGTATATTGATACCAATATTTATCCGGCAGGTCAGGCTGAATTTGCACTTGGCAACGCATCTATGACAATCAATGGCTCTTGGTTTCCAGCAGAAGTAGCCAATATTGCAGAAGATGATTTTCAATGGGGTCAATTTGCATATCCGACAGTAAGTGGAAGTAATGTTCCGATTACAGAGAATACCATAGGTGGACAATCCTTTATGGTAAGTGCAAATACAAAGAACAAAGAAGCAGTTTATGAATTATTAAGATATTTTATATCAAACGAAACCCAACAGGAGTTTTTAGAGAATGGATTGGTTCCTTGCACCAACGATATCCAGTGGCCGGAAGAGGTTTCGGAGCAAAAAGAAATTGTAGCAAATCTTACTGGAAATATTCAATGGGCAGCAGGAATTGAAACAGATTTTGGTCTTTCCGTAATTTTAACCGAGGTTACTAAAGTAATTGGTGGAAACCAAAGTGCAGCGGATTGTTTATCTAATATTCAGAAAGAATTGAACTAAGGAATCTATTTTATGTGAAAAGGAGAAGAGGGATAGGATAAAATCCCTCTTTTTCAAGTAAGAAAAGGGAGGAAACTCGTGTGAAAAAAGGCGAACGCAGAATGATTTGTGCATTTATACTTCCTATCGTGGTGGTTTATCTTGTGTTTTATTTATACCCAACCTTTCGTACCGTCTATATGTCATTTTTTGAAACCAGTACATTATCCAGCCCTTCCAACACATGGAAGTTTGTGGGGGTTAATAACTATACATCTCTCTTTGAAAACAATTTGTTCGTGACATCCTATAAGAATGTATTGCTGATATTGGTAATAGGAGGCATTGCAGTCTTTACCATTGCATTATTTTTTGCTACGGTCATGCAGGGTAAATTCAGAGGAAAGAGTTTTTATAAAGCTGTAATCTACTTGCCCAACATTATAACTCCAATAGCATTGGCAGTAATGTGGACACAATACATATTTAGCAATAATTTCGGATTATTTCGAAAGATATTCACTTTCTTAGGACTAGAAAAACTTGCTGCCATTCCATGGACTTCTCAAAGTTATTCTTTTTGGGCAATGCTCATTGCCTTTTGTTTTGGATCTGTAGGCTATTATATGATTATCTTTATGGCTGCTATGGAACAGATACCCAACGACTATTATGAATGTGCAGCTCTAGAGGGTGCAAAGAAATTTAAAATCTTCTTTAAAATTACGCTTCCTCTCTTAAAAGAGACTACGAAAACCGCAATAATCTTTTGGGCAGGCGGGTCCATTAATTTCTTCCTTTGGTCTAGAGTATTTAGTGCCAATGTATTGAATAAAAGTACCCTTGTACCTGCAAGTTATATGTTCACTCTTGCTTTTGGAACCAGTCATGCAACGGGAGCCGGTTCTTTACAGGTTGGTACGGCTACTGCAATTGGTGTAATTTTAACACTTTCCATACTATTTGTGTACATCTTTGTTTATCTAATCTTTGGTAAAGAAAAATACGAATACTAGATGGAGGCGGATGATGAAAGAAAAATTAAGCATATCAAAATTAAAAAATATAAACCTTATCAATTTGGTTGGAAGAACCGTTATAATCCTTTGGGTTGTGTTTATCTTTGTAGCAATCGGTTGGGTTTTTGGCGCATCCTTAAGTACGACGAAAGAGATTTTCTCAGATAGTGTACTTCGTTCAGGACTGCATTTTAGTAATTATATTCGGGTTTTTGAAACCTATAATGTGTTTAAATATTTTATAAACAGCGTAATTTATACGACGATTGCCTGTGCAGGTGTTATTGTGCTGGTAGCACCCGCATCCTATGTCTTGGCGAATTATTCGTTTCCCGGCAAATATATTGTTCGCAGTGCCTATGTATCTACCATGGGAATTCCGGGAATCATGCTGATGATTCCATTGTTTATGATAATCAGCAAATTGGGTTTGAATAAGACACCTATGGCACTGGTACTGATTTATATTTGCACTAGTGCACCTTTTACGGTATTTTACCTTTTTGGCTTTTTTTCATCCTTGCCAAAGAGTATTCAAGAAGCGGGATTAATCGATGGATGCTCTCATATAAAGGCGTTCTGGAAAGTGGTATTTCCTCTTGCGCAGCCAGGCATCATTACCGTAACTATATTTAATTTTATAAGTCTTTGGAATGAATATATGTGGGCATTAATTTTTGCAAATACAGATAATCGGAGAACATTATCCCTAGGTCTGCAAGCAATCGTAGATGGAATGAGATATTCCGGGGATTGGTCCGGTTTGTTTGCGGCTGTGGTAATTGTATTTGTTCCGACCTTCCTGATTTACATTTTCTTATCGGAAAAGATAATGTCAGGCATTACGGGGGGAGCAGTAAAGGGTTAATTATGGATGTAGAATAACATTGTATGGCAGATATGGAGGAGAATATGAGTATTACGTATACCGTTATGTCAATTAAAGGCTCTGAATTATCGGAAGCAAATCCGTTACCTTTTTACAAGAGTTTGGAACGCAATAGTATTTCAGATGAAGATAGAAAGAGATTCCGTTTACATGGAGATGCAGATCAATTATTTGGGTATGAAACAGCACCAAGGTTTCTGCCATATAAAGTGCAGGACCAATATAGCAGAAAACGCAGTGAAACCATACAAAAAGTCATTATTCTGGAAAATGAAATATTAAAAGCAACGTTTTTATCGGAGTATGGAGGAAGGCTGTATTCTCTGTACCATAAGCAAATGGAAAGAGAATTATTATTTAAAAATCCGGTCATTCAACCAGGAAATTTGGCAATATTGAATGCATGGATCTCCGGTGGTATTGAATGGAATGTAGGGCAATGCGGTCATAGCTTTACTACTTGTTCCCCCTTGTTTTGTGCGGTTCTAAAAGATGATAAGGGAGAAGACTTTTTAAGAATGTATGAGTATGAGCGATGTCATAATTATTTTTGGCATTTGGATTTTCATTTACCAAAAGGAAGTAAAACATTGAATATGTATGCAAGAATTATCAATGATCAAGAAGAAGACACTTCTATGTATTATTGGAGTAATATTGCGGTGAAAGAAGAGAAAACGGTAAGAATATTTTCTGGTGCAGAGGAGGTAATCTATCTGGATGCATATAACCACCGAGGATTTGGAAAGGGGATAATGCCGTATTTGCCTAGTATGCCCGATAAAGATGCCTCATACCCTGCGAATTTTGAGTTCTCCAATGAGTATTTTTTTCAAACAGCGAAAGAAGAGAAAGCACCGTGGGAAGCTGCCGTCTATCCGGATCACTGGTTGTTTTTTGAACGTTCTTCCAGTTTATTACGCTATCGCAAAATGTTTTGCTGGGGAACCCATCACGGGGGACAACGCTGGAAAGATTATTTATCCGAAGAAGGGGAAGGGGATTATGTGGAGATACAGGGAGGATTTGCTCCTACCCAGTTACACGGAATGATTTTAGAAGGGGACTCCAGCTTAGAATTTGTCCAGTGCTTTGGCGGCATAAATAAAGAAACAACACCTTATTATGATAATGATTGGACCATGGCAAAGAATCGATTAAAAATGGATGTTGATGCCTTTATTTCAGAGGAATATGTTACGGGCTTATTGAAAGAATTAGGCAAATATGCGGATAAGAAACCGGAAAATATTATTAATTATGGCAGTGGATATGGTGCATTGGAGGCACATAGGCGTAAGATACAATCGGAAAAACCGATACCGATGGGAATTTACTTTCCCCACACCAGTATAACAAGGGAGCAAAGAGAATGGCTGCATTTATTAGAGCAGGGATATCTGCCTGATATGGATGCATTCGAAATTCCTTCTTCTTACATGATACAAAAGCCTTGGGAGGAGTTACTCCATAAGAGTCTTACTATGTCAAAGGGACAGAATTGGCTGACTTACTTGCATCTTAGTATCATTCATATGGAAAAGGGAGAGCACGATATAGCAAGGAGCATGGCTGAAAAATCAATTAAAAAATCACCCAATGCTCTGGCATATAGGAATTTGGCACTTCTGGAAAAATATCGCGAAAATGTGAAGGGTGTAATGGAGTCATATCAATTAGCCCTCCATCAAATGTCAAATCATAATAATCCTTCCATAATAACAGAATACCTCCAATTCTTATTATCTGAAAACAAAGCAGAAGAACTTTGGGAATGTTATCAAGACCTGCCAAAGCATCTCCAAGACGAAGAGCGTATCTTCCTATGTGCTGTCAAAGCTGCTTTAATCCTGGATAAACTTGACTTTATACCAAAGGCATTTAAAAGAGAGTATGCTTATATTCGGGAAAATGAAACGAAATTATCAGAGATATGGCTGGAGTATTATAAAAAGTTAGAAGAAATAGGTGGAAATCAATTAAATTTGACGATGGACGAAGTAGAAAAATTGCATCCAATTCCCAGAGAAATCGATTTTAGAACATTATAGGATGCTAAAGAGCCAGATTAGAGGTTAGAAGAGGCTGTTGCAAAATGAATGTATACCAGATATAGATTATGATATTAACCCAATCTTCTATATCTGGTATCTTTATTCCATTTTACAATAGCCTCTTTCTCAAAATGTTAAATTTTCCGCTAATAAACTTATTTACGACAATTGAAGGTCGTGTGTTAATACGTAAAATATAATTAACCAATATTTCTTATAAATTAAATGAATAGTTCATGTTATTCTAATATTTTATGAAATAGCCTTATGTGTAATAAAGATAAATGGAATTCGTCTGAATAATCTGATATTTTAAATGTAAATAGGAATTATGCACTAAAATTAACCACAATATATAGTGGTGAGAGAAAAATAATAAGCACATATTGTATTTAATAGTATTGACGAACTACTATATTTTTGATAGTATATTAATCAAAGGCTATAGATGGCTTTGGTGAATAATGGAATTAGGAAGGAGATTTAAAATGATTAATGTAGTAAAAAGAGATGGGGAAATTGCTGGGTTTAATCTGACTAAAATAGCAGAGGCAATTTCAAAAGCATTTGAGGCTACTGACAAGTTTTATACCGATGACATAATTAATCTACTTGCTTTAAGAGTTACAGCCGATTTTCAAAATAAAGTAGAAGATAATAAAATACATGTGGAAGATGTACAAGATAGCGTTGAGCACGTATTGGAGCAGACAGGCTATACTGATGTGGCAAAAGCGTATATCTTATACCGTAAGAACAGAGAAAAAATCCGTAACATGAAATCTACCATCCTTGATTATAAAGAAATTGTTGACAGCTATGTAAAAGAAGAAGACTGGAGAGTAAAAGAAAACTCTACCGTAACCTATTCTGTGGGGGGATTAATACTACATAATTCAGGTTCCATTACAGCAAATTACTGGTTGTCTGAAATATATGATGAAGAAATTGCAAATGCACATAGAAATGCAGATATTCATATTCATGATTTGTCCATGCTTACCGGTTACTGTGCAGGATGGTCATTGAAACAGTTGATTCAGGAAGGTCTTGGTGGAATACCAGGTAAGATTACATCATCACCTGCAAGCCATTTATCTACACTATGTAATCAGATGGTTAACTTTTTAGGAATTATGCAAAATGAATGGGCAGGTGCGCAGGCGTTTTCTTCTTTTGATACCTACTTAGCTCCTTTTGTAAAGGTTGATAATTTAACTTACCGTGAAGTAAAACAGTGTATTCAATCCTTTATTTATGGTGTAAATACTCCTAGCCGTTGGGGTACTCAGGCTCCTTTCTCTAATATTACCTTAGACTGGACGGTACCAAATGATTTGGCAGAACTTAATTGTATCGTTGGCGGCAAGGAAATGGATTTTAAATATAAAGATTGTAAAAAAGAAATGGACATGGTGAATAAAGCTTTTATTGAGATTATGATTGAAGGAGATGCCAACGGCAGAGGCTTCCAATATCCAATACCTACCTACTCCATTACAAGGGATTTTGATTGGTCCGATACGGAAAATAACCAATTATTATTTGAAATGACTTCAAAATATGGTACTCCATATTTCTCAAATTATATTAATAGTGATATGGAGCCAAGTGATGTGCGTTCCATGTGCTGCAGATTAAGATTAGACCTTAGAGAACTTCGTAAGAAAACCGGCGGTTTCTTTGGTTCCGGAGAAAGTACCGGTTCTGTTGGTGTTGTAACCATTAATATGCCAAGAATCGCTTACCTTGCAAAGGATGAAAAAGATTTCTTTAAGAGATTGGATAAAATGATGGATGTATCCGCTCGTTCTTTAAAGGTTAAGAGAAAAGTTATTACAAAACTATTGGAAGAAGGCTTATATCCTTATACTAGACGTTATCTGGGTACATTTGAAAATCATTTTTCCACCATCGGATTAGTTGGTTTGAACGAAGTGGGACTGAATGCAAATTGGTTGGGAAAAGATATGACTGATTCAGAAACCCAAGAGTTTTCTACAAAAGTATTAAATTATATGAGAGAACGTTTATCTGATTATCAGGAAGAATATGGTGATTTGTATAATTTGGAAGCAACTCCTGCGGAATCTACCAGCTATCGTTTGGCAAAACATGACAGAAAGAAATGGTCTGATATTAAAACTGCCGGAAAAGAAGGAGATACGCCTTATTATACCAACAGTTCTCATTTACCGGTTAATTATACGGCAGATGTATTTGAAGCCTTAGATATTCAGGATGAACTTCAGACTTTATATACCTCAGGAACTGTATTCCATGCATTTTTAGGTGAGAAGCTGCCGGATTGGAGGGCTGCAGCTAAACTGGTTAAAACGATTGCAGATAACTATAAGCTTCCTTACTACACATTGTCTCCTACTTATTCTATCTGCAAGAATCATGGATACTTAGTTGGTGAACATTTTACTTGTCCGGAATGTGGAGCAAAAGCAGAAGTTTACAGCCGTATTACCGGTTATTACCGTCCGGTTCAAAACTGGAATGAAGGAAAATCACAGGAATATAAGAATAGAAAAGTATACGATGCAGGGAATTCTAATTTGAATGTAAAAGATATTTTAGTTGCAGATGCTGCCAAGTATTCCATACAAGAAGAGCTGTGTGCTACTAATGAAGACGGGGCATATTTATTTACCACCAAAACCTGCCCTAACTGTAAATTGGCAAAGGAATTTTTAACGGGAATTCCATATACTGTAATTGATGCGGAAGAGAATCCGGAATTATCAAACACATACAATATTATGCAGGCTCCTACTCTTGTTGTCGTAAAAGATGGAGAAGTTAAAAAATATGCTAATGTGTCAAGTATTAAGAAGTTTGCATTGGAACAGCCTGTTGGAATAGAATCATAGTAAACTAGTTATATAAAAGGACGTTTGATTAATCAAGCGTCCTCATATATAGTGAATATGAAGTAATCAAAGAATTTGCCGGGTCTGCGATTACTCAGGTATGTAATTTTAGACTATGAGCTATCCCCCTTTGCCAATGGAGGATAGCTTATTTTTTACTTAAGAAGGCAGACTGTTCTAATATATTCAAAAACTAGAATGAAAGACTGGAATTAAATTTTCTATTCCAGTCATTAATTTTGCAATCGGTTTGACCATTAAAAAATCAAATGTTATAATAAAACGCAGTGAATAAAGTATATGATGAAATGCTCACAGGCAAGCTTATTTTTATTAAGGGCGGTGTGCAAGAATCATAGGCGAAAAGACATATTCAGTTAAAAATCCAGATTAATTTTTAGAGCACGGAAAGGAGACACCCATGAGTTTAGCGGATAAAATATTTATAGATATGTGTAATGACATTCTTGAAAATGGTTGTAGTACAGAAGGAGAGAAGGTTCGCCCAAAATGGGAGGATGGTTCTTTTGCCTATACCATTAAAAAGTTTGGAGTGGTAAATCGATATGATTTATCCAAAGAATTTCCTGCCATTACTTTACGCAGAACTGCGATTAAAAGCTGTATTGATGAAATGTTATGGATCTGGCAGAAGAAATCCAATAATGTACATGAGTTAATCAGCCATATTTGGGATAGCTGGGCAGATGAAAATGGCTCCATTGGTAAAGCTTATGGGTATCAGCTGGGAATTAAACATAAGTATAAAGAGGGCGAAATGGATCAGGTAGACAGAGTTATTTATGACCTTAAGAACAATCCATATAGCCGTAGAATTATGACAAATATATATGTGCATCAGGATCTTCATGAGATGAATTTGTATCCTTGTGCATATAGTATGACTTTTAATGTAACGAAATCAAAGAATAGCGGCAAACTAAAATTAAATGCTGTTTTAAATCAACGTTCACAGGACGTGCTGGCAGCAAATAACTGGAATGTATGCCAATATGCAGTACTGGTACATATGCTGGCGCAAGTATGTGATATGGAAGTAGGGGAACTGGTTCATGTAATAGCAGATGCCCATATTTATGACAGACATATTCCTATTATTAGAGAGTTAATTGCCAGACCTACTTATGATGCACCCACATTTTGGATGAATCCGGAGATTAAGGACTTCTACCAATTTACTGTTGATGACTTTCGATTAGAAAACTACGAAACAGGTCCGAAGGTTGAGAATATTCCTGTTGCAGTATAAAGACAAACAGCTAAAGTTTTAGTAAAGTTGGGTTATAATTAAGTCAATAGCAGTTACTACCACGATTTAAATGCAAGTCAAATCATTTGATTCTGCATTGCCAGACATATGAAAGTCCGGTGAGGTAATCTGCATATAGTTAGATATTTCATGATGGCAATAAAGTTAATAAAAAGAGTAAAGATCAGTAAAAGAAAATATGGAAAGAAAGGATGCCGCCGTATATGGATTCTTTTACTGCAATTATGGCAGCTTCACAAAGAATTTGTGATAGTTTAGGAAATATAAATGAATATTATAGTAGCAGTTGATAAAAATTGGGCCATTGGTTATCAAAATAAATTATTAATCAGTATCCCGGAAGATATGCGTTTTTTTAGAGATGAAACGACCAATAAAGTGGTGGTAATGGGAAAACATACGTTACAAAGCTTTCCCAGTGGGAGACCGCTAAAAAATAGAACCAATATAGTCTTAACTACAGACAAAAGATTTCAGGCAGAGGATGCTATTATTGTTCATAGCATGGAGGAAGCCTTAGAAGAGATAAAGAAATATAAATCAGAAGATGTCTATATTATTGGTGGGGCTGAAATTTATAATCAGTTTTTAGATTATTGTGACGTAGCCCATATTACAAAAATTGATTACGCTTATCAGGCAGATACTTATTTTCCAAATCTGGATGAGAAAGAAGAGTGGACAGTGGTTGCTGAATCCGATGAGCGAACTTATTATGATATGGAATATCAATTTTTCAAATATGAGAAAAAGAAATAAATACAGGCTTATTTACCAGCATTTCTTTTAGTATTATAGTTCTTATCAGAGATTGAGAATCTAAATTAACAGGTATATTTTTATTAAATCAATAAGGATTGAATCCGTTACAGTGATATGCAGCCTTTGAAATAGACAGTAATATATTAACTGTTTACAACAAGGTAATATATTACAGTGTTGGATTCAGTCCTTTTTGGTTGCACCCATTATTATTCCATAAGTATATATTACTATTTCATAAAACTGGTGCTTATTTTTAAAGTAAATTGGATTAATTCTCAACTATTTTTGATAAATGCTATGATAAATTAGTTCTAGTTCTGCTAAATTTTTCAATTGAGAATTGTGTTGAATTTATTCATATAGTATAATTTAATTAGTCGAATTTTTATGGTTTTTGTAGAAATTATATACTATGGAGGTATCTATATTGAAAAAAAATGCGTTGGGAATTAGGGAATCTAAGGGAATAAGTATTGGTATTAAGTTAATGGCACAGATTTTTTTATTACTTTTGATTGTTTGCAGTACACTGACACTAGTATCTTACTTAAAAAGTTCGGCAGAAATGAAAAATAGTATTAGGGACAATCTTACAAGCAGTGTAAAAAGTAATGCTGAGTTATTTTCACAGGTACTTTCACAAAGAAAAGCTGAAATGGAGACACTTGGAAGACGCGAAGGTATTACAAGTATGAATTGGGCCCTTCAGGAGTCGATTGTTGTAAGCGAGACAGAACGATTGGGCTATGAAAGAGTTCAGATATCTGCACCGGATGGAACAACCAGAGTTACCGGAAAGGATCCATTTAATTTATCGGAAAAAGAAAATTTTAAGTTATCTATGAAGGGTGTTACAAATATTACGGAACCTTTATTTAGTGAATCTGATAATAAATTAATTTTAATTGTAACAACACCAATCGTAGATGAAAATAATACTATTTTAGGTACAATCGGTGGTGTTATTACAGCCAATCAATTAAATGAGATAGTACAAAATATAGAGATAGGTAATGGGGGCTATGCCTATATTATTGATGAAAATGGAGTAAGAATTGCAGACAAGGATATTGCGGTTGTTGAAGAAAAGAGAGTGGACGTTGAAACCTTTGCAGCAGAACCGGGATATGAAAAATATGTGGAAGTACAGAAGTCCATGATGGAAGGGAAAGCAGGCTTTTCGGAATACACCTATGAGGGTGTCAAATACTTTGTTTCCTATTGTCCTATTGAAGGTACCACATGGTCTTTTGCAGTCTGTCTCCCATCTCAGGAAGGATTAAAAAGTATTGATAATCTGAAGAACTTTATGATAAGTATAACAATCCTATTCCTTATTATTGGCATAGGTGTAAGTATGGTAATCTCTATCAGCATAAAAAAGCCTTTGAATAAGATGAAAACATTTGCATTAAATCTTGCCAAAGGAAATCTCACAGAACAAATTGATGTGAATAGAAAAGATGAATTTGGTCAAACTTGTACTGCATTAAATCTTGCGAAAGGGAATATGTGCAAACTTATAGCTGGAATTATTGATAAATCCCAGGAGTTAAGTGCAGCTGGGGAAGAACTTACGGCTACCACGGAGGAAATAACATCACGTTTTGGTACAATTAATGTTTCTACTGTTGCAGTGGTATCCGATTCACAAAATAATATGGATTCTATAAATGACATTATGTCTGCCGTAAAAGAAATTACAGATAACATGAATTATTTAAATGAGCAGACTAATAGGCAAAGTAAAAATTCAGAGAGCTCTAAAAACAGGGCAATTGCAGTTCAGAAAACTGCCCAGGATGCAATTCAAGCCAGCCGTGAGATTTATAAGTCACAACAGCAAAAAATAATTGACGCAATTGAAGCAGGTAAAGTGGTAGAAGAGATTAAAGTAATGGCAGATGCGATTGGCGATATTTCCGAACAAACTAATTTACTTGCATTAAATGCTTCTATAGAGGCTGCAAGAGCCGGTGAACATGGGCGTGGATTTGCAGTTGTTGCCAGTGAAGTTGGCCGATTAGCCGAACAAGCTCAAAATACGGTAGCCACCATTCAGACCACAATTGAAAAAGTACAGGATGCATTTAAGAATCTTTCTGAAAATGGGCAGCATCTATTAAGATTTATTGATGAAGAGGTACAAGGTCAATTTGATGCATATCTAAATACCGGAGAACAATATTATGATGATGCAGAAGCCTTACATCAGATGACCGTTGAATTCAATGATTTGGTTAATAACATATCAAATTCCGTGTCATCCGTAAATAATGCAATTGTTGATGTAAATGATAGAACCAGTAAGTCTCTTGACAGTACAAGCGAGATTCAGATACAATTAGGACATACAGTAACCGTAATGAATGATGTAGCTCACACTACGGAAAATTTAGCACAGCTGGCTATGGATCTTACTGAAGCCACCATGAAATTTACTGTTTCCTAAATAATGTACGGATTAAATTAAAAAGCTTGTTACATAAGTAATCTTTAATACAAAAAAATTTAATCCAGGATTGAATGTAGGAAAGTCAAAACTTCTTTCATTTATGCTAAATAAAAATTGTGGCTATGTGATTTGGGAATCAATAGAGAATAAAAGATAGGAGTTATCATGAAAGACATATTAAAGACGTTAGAACATAATGTACTTTTTAAGGGACTGACTTCTTCCGAAATCGAAACTTTACTTGTATGTTCCCAAGCGAAGGTAGTTGAATATAAAAAGAATCAACTCATATTCAGCCAAATGGATCCCCCAAAGTCTCTTTATGTTTTAATGACTGGGTCCGTATCAGTATGTAAAGATTCACCGGATGGAAGAAGATATATCGTTACCAACATAGAAGAAAAGGATATATTTGGAGAAGTATATGTTTTCTTAGAAAATACAGACTACAGTTATTACGTAGTTGTTAATACAAAATCCTGGGTATTGGAAATACCAAAAGATTTTTTCTTTCATACCTGCAGCCAGGCTTGTGATGGACACTCTAAAATAATTAAAAACATGCTTGGAATATTAGCACAAAAAGCATATTTCTTAAATAATAAAGTTCAACTATTAACAAGCGGAAGCTTAAGACAAAAGATAGCCAAATATTTATTAGAAAATTGTAATAACACAAAATATGTCCAGTTAAGCATGAATCGGGAACAATTTGCAGCTTATCTGAATGTAACAAGGCCTTCTTTATCAAGAGAATTAATCAAGATGCAGGAAGATGGCCTCATAGAGGTAGACCGTGATATGGTCAAAATTATTGAACTGGACGAATTAACCATGAGCGTAAAAGGCATGAACTAAAATTAGACAAATAAAAATTTAGACTACGAACAATAGTACGCTTTGCCTGGGGGTATAGAGAACGCAGAAAGTGTTACTGGGCCTTTCATAATGACTTAATTTATATTTTGTAAGGATAACGTGATGTTATAGGATAAATTTTGCTACCTTTCCCTCGTGCGGCATGGCCTTTGTAGAGCCTCAAAGCGCATGACAAGTATCGCAGAGGGCGATACTTGTCACTGAGTCTCTAGTCGGCCATAAACAGCCTTCTCGGTCGGATGACGCCAAAT
>NZ_DAMAUC010000032.1:0-46654 GCF_032079385.1 Anaerocolumna sp. | reverse complement strand
GGGATTTGCCAGAGTTACTTCTAGTAATAGCTAGAATTTAGTTTGGCAAATAAATTTTACCTGTAAGTTGATAGTTAAAATGGAACTTTTCAGAGCTATCAATCGTCTAATTAATATCAAATATGTTGTATGTGAGCAGCAGAATGGAGAATTTTATGAAAAAAGTGTCAATATTATTTATAATAATATTACTTCCAATTATGGTAGCAGGATGTCAGTCATCTGGGGAAAAAGCACCAACAGAATCACCTGATAAACAAGCATTAACAAAAAAAACGACCAAAGGGAGTTCGGGAAATAGTGAAAAAGAGCAAGAGCTAACGATGTATCTTGAAAAATCTAACTACAGTTTGTCAGTTGATGAAATTACCTTACAAATCAAAAATTCTGGAAAGAAGGATTATGAATTTAAACAATTTTATACTGTGAAAAAATATCAAGATGATGAGTGGCGTGAAATTCCATTCAAAAAAGATACAGGTTTTGATGATATTCTATATACTATAAAATCTGGGGAAACACATAGTCAGATAATATATTTGCAAGAATTGGATGGAAAAATAACAAAAGGTAAATAC
Source organism: Anaerocolumna sp. (assembly GCF_032079385.1). Lineage (NCBI taxonomy): Bacteria > Bacillati > Bacillota > Clostridia > Lachnospirales > Lachnospiraceae > Anaerocolumna > Anaerocolumna sp. The sequence continues at coordinate 46,076 of NZ_DAMAUC010000032.1, read as the reverse complement.
AAGATTATTAAGGATTTCTCATCAAATAGCAGTGAGATAACTCTTGAAGCTGAATTTGATATTGAATAGGATTAGGCTTTAATAAAAATCAAGAAAATAAAGCTCTAGCATATAATTGCCCATGGAAGAATTCATCCCGATATTGTAAATCTATGTAATGAGTAGGAAAACAGAAATCTAAAGGTGCCGCCTGACACAAGATAGTGTCAGGCGGCACCTTTGTCTATAAAAAGATTTTTACATAGTTATATTTTCATTCTTACTAAATTCCACCAAGTGCTCCTAAGAAGTTCACTTTTTATTCATGAACCTCTTAGGAGCACCATATTATGACGCAAATTTTCACCGCTGCTTTTTGTACATATCTCCTAAACGAGAAGCAACTCTTTTATAACAAAACTCTAAAATATTTCCGACAAGGTGGTGATTTTATGTCTGAACGCTGCAGGAGTCTGAACGTGTCCTTCCGAGTATCGGAACAGGAACGTACTATGATTGAAAAAAATGGAACTGCCTGGTATACGTAATCTGCGGGCGTATATGCTTAAAATGGCTGTAGATGGCTATGTAATACAGTTTGACCTATCCGAGGTACGGGAAATGGTTTCAGAAGGCTGCAATCCGTGGTTTTCCTTATAGTTGAAAATTTATTAATTGCGAAACAAATAGAAATAATTTATAAAATTACCTATTGACTCTCACATTATGGTATACTCTAAAATAAATATGAGCTCAAAAAACACATATATGTGAGGATATAAAAATGCTGAAAATAGGTGATTTTTCAAAACTATCAAGGATTAGTATACGGATGCTGCGTCATTATGATGAAATAGGTCTGTTGGTGCCAAAGAGCATTGATAGCTTTACAGGCTATCGCTTTTACAGCGAGGACCAACTTCCGGTTATTGGACGGATCAATGCCTTGAAGGATATGGGTTTTAGTCTTTCGACCATTATAGAGATACTAAAAAGTTATGATAATCCTCAAGCACTGGCAGAATTTTTGGCGGTTAAACAATCTGAAGTACAGGCAGAGGCCGAAGAAGCGGAGCACCGTCTGCGGCTCCTTGATACAGCCATAAAGCGGCTGAGAAAGGATGGAACGGTTATGAATTACAATGTTACTTTAAAAGAAATACCCGAAAGATATGTTGCAAGCGTACGAAAGGTTATCCCTAATTACCAGCAGGAAGGAATGCTGTGGGGCATTTTGATGCAGGAAACAGCTCCCCTTCAGATGCAGGATGGGGATCCATGTTACACATTAGCTATCTTCCATGATGGTGAATTTAAGGAATCCAATGTGGATGTAGAGGTACAGAAATCCGTTCGCGGCAATTATAAGAATACCGAAAATATAGTATTTAAAACGGAACCTCCCGTTCTGATTGCATCTGCTACCTACAAGGGCAGTTATGAAAAGGTAGATGAGGTTAATGAGGCAGTGGCCAATTGGGTACATGATAACGGTTATGACTTTAATGGTTTGTCCTTCAATATCTATCACGTCAGCCCCCATGAAACACAAAATCCTGATGAATACGTCACAGAGGTTTGTTATCCGGTTAGAAAGAAATAGTTGTGATTAGGCAACCGTCTGCAAAATTGCAGACGGTTTTTGCTGCTTTAAATGCAGAATCCTTAAATTTTAATTAGCATTAAAAATGTATTTATCTTATTATAAACCCAACAAGCTACAATTAAAAGTGTATAAACACACTTTTAGATTATTACACATTTAATTTATTATTGGTACATTAATGTAGGGTGATAAAGATGGAAATAGATTATAAAGCTTTAGGTGAAAGAATAGCAAAAAGAAGAAGAGTATTAAATTTAACACAGGATGAAGTTGCAGAAGCTACCGGACTTAGCAACAATTATATTTCGAATATAGAAAACAATCATTCAATTCCCAGTATTGAAACGTTGATGAAAGTATGTGAAGCTCTTGATACAACACCGGACTATTTACTTTTGGGTACGGTTAAATATGTGGATGATAGCCTAAAGGATCAAATTACTGAGAGAATCAAGCTATGTGATGAACGAAAACTTAAATTAGTTGATCATTTCATATCATGGGTAATTGATGAAACGTTATAATTTATCCTTTAGAAAGAGACGTGGCTTTTAAAAGATTAAAAGTATTTCCATGGATATGTTCTTGTATTGTTGTACGTTATGCAAAACATCAATTACATAATGAAAGGAGTAATTTATTATGAATCATAAAGACAGAATGCTTACCGGACTGCCTTACAAGGCCTGGTTGGATGGACTAAGCGAAGAAAGAATGGAGAACAAGAAAAAAATTTATGAGTATAATTTATTGCGTCCCGAGGAAGAAGAAAAGATGGACCAATTAATTCGTGGTATCTTTGGAAAAACGGGTGAGAATGTACACATTGAACAGCCTTTCCACTGTGATTATGGGAAGAATATAGAGGTTGGAAAGTTTTTTTATGCCAATTACAACTGTGTAATTCTTGATGTGGGTAAGGTAACTATTGGCGACTATGTTATGTTTGCCCCTAATGTATCCATTTACACTGCGGGTCATCCTATCCATCCGGATTCCAGAAATTCAGGGTATGAATATGGAATACCAATTACCATAGGGGATAATGTATGGATAGGCGGTAACGTTGTAATCAATCCGGGTGTCACCATAGGAAACAATGTGGTTATCGGTGCAGGCAGTATTGTTACCAAGAATATACCGGATAATGTGATCGCTGTAGGAAACCCATGCAAAGTTGTCAGAGAAATTACGGAAGATGATCGAAAATATTATTTTAAAGACAAAGAATTTGATGTACAGGACTACCTATAATAGTGAAAAACCATAAGGCTTAATGATCTTATGGTTTTTTTATACTTTATGATTTCATGCAGTTATATTTGCCAATAATATAGAGGAGATTGAAATTAAAAATTGATAATTGACAAATAAGCATGGATGACGTATGATGTAGTAATGAATACTATATCATGTAGAGATTAAAAATGGTGGTGAATAAAATGATTAGTGTAAGGATATATGGAGATTCGATTTTAAAAGGAATTCAGATTAATCCTGTAAACAAAAAGTATTATGTTAATAATAATATTGATGTAGAAAAACTAAGCGAAAAATACTCTATTGAGATTAAAAATTATTCGAGATTTGGATGTACGGTAACAAAAGGAAGGAATATCCTTAAAAAGAGCTTAGAGAATGCTGGATGTGATGCAATTGTGATGGATTATGGTGGAAATGACTGCGATTATAATTGGAAAGAAATTTCGGAGATTCCGGAAGGCAATTATTCTCCTAATACGCCAATAGAACTTTTTATGGAAACCTATTATGATATCATTGATACATTAAAGAAAAAAGGTATTTTGCCTATATTGACTACATTACCACCATTAGAACCACAAAGTTTTTTTAATTGGTTTTGCAGAGATCTCAATAAAAAAAACATTATGCTGTGGCTTGGTGAAATCAAAAACATTTACTATCATCAGGAGAATTATTCTAAAATAATTGAAAAAATTGCATCGGATACACAAGTTCCGCTAGTTGATTTAAGAGGAGACTTCCTAAAGTCTGGGGATGTCGGTGCGTTGCTTTGCGAGGATGGAACTCATCCGAATACGTCAGGTCAAAAAGTCATAGCAACGTCCTTTAATAATTTTGCAAATGGATTATTATAATTTTACAAAGATGATTTATCTGAAATAAATCTTGCCGCCAAGGGCCATCCGGTTCAAGCGGCATCTTTTTTTGACAGTTTAAGGCATACAGAAGTCGTAACACTGTTGAAGAAGAAATGCTGGATAAAAACAGGCAATAAACAGTTTTTCAGTACCAATGTGACCAAGAGTGTAAATAAGAATGTTTGCAATAAACGAAAAAATAAATGGAATTTATATTGTTAAATATTTGACAAATAACTTAAAGAATGTTAAAATATTAACGAACTTAATTATTGTACTAAAAAGTCGAAGCATAAAGGAAAAAGGAGATAATAATATGAATTTATTTGATCTGACAGGTAAAGTTGCAGTTATTACAGGAGCCTCCAGTGGTTTAGGAGCCGATGCTGCAAGAGCATATGCGGAACAAGGTGCGGACGTTGCACTTTTAGCCAGAAGAAAAGAAAAGCTTGATGAAGTTGTGAAAGAGATTGAAGCTATGGGCAAGAAAGCGATTGCCGTACAGTGTGATGTTTCTAAAGAGGAAGATGTTGAAAAAGCAATTAAAGAGGTCTTGGAACATTACAATAAAATTGATATATTACTAAACAATGCAGGAATTGCCTTCGCAGGTTCTGTAGAAAATTTGACGGTTGAGCAGTGGGATACTGCAATGGATATAAACGTAAAAGGTATCTTTTTGACATGTAAATATGTGGTACCACATATGAAGAAGCAAAAATACGGAAAGATTGTCAACGTTGCATCTGTTAATGCGATTGTAGCAGATAAGTCAGAAACACTTGTGCGTCACGCTTATAATGCATCAAAGAGTGCAGTTCTTGGGTTGACTACTGGTATGGCGGTTTCTTTGGCACAATATGGGATCACTGTTAACGCCGTAGGCCCTGGTCTTTTTGAATCAGAGATGACAGCAGATACCTTATTTAAGGAAGAAAGATTCCTGCAGATGTATAACGCAATTTGTCCAGCTTCCAGGCCGGGAAGAAAAGGCGAGCTTAACGGACCAATCTTATTCCTATCCTCTGATGCATCCAGTTATACAACAGCACAGTTTATTGTTGTGGACGGCGGATTAACAGCAGTTTAGACAGCTGGTTTATCATATTTTTAAGGACAGTAACAAAAAGATCATTAAGTGCAATTGAAGAGCACTTAGTGGTCTTTTTGTTTTATTCTTTTAGTGCATTTTATCCCGTCTGCTTTAATAACTGCACCTGTAATTCCAGAAATACGATAACCCACTAATACTGCAATATTAACTGCAATAGCACCAGGGGTTGATTGTGCTATTGCAGCCATGTCTAATAACTCCCGTTCACTAATTAACTTCAGGTCATTAACGAAGTATTTACGCATCATAGGAATAACTATATATCCGCCTCCAAAGGTAAAAGCACTGATATTAAATGTAATTCGAAAAAGTGAAAAGTATAATTTGAAACTTTTTATTTTCATAAAAATAATACCTCCAAGAGAGTAATCGTCAACATTGTTTATTATACACCTTGATTTGACATAAGTATAATAGTATAATTTTATGAAACGCATAACTAAATAGTAATGAATAGGAGTTAGATATGAATATAAGATATCTGCGTATTTTTAAAATGGTATGCGAAGAAGAAAGTATTACAAAGGCAGCAGAAAAATTATTTATAACCCAGCCAGCAGTTTCAAAAGCAATTAGTGAATTAGAAAGTGATTTAGGTGTGTGTTTATTTGATAGAATCTCAAGAAAGGTTTATCTAAATGAAACTGGTAAGTTATTCTTGGCGAAGGTAATAAAGCTATTAGATTTGTATGATAATTTAGAGAAAAATGTTAAAGAGTTAGAAGATAATGCAGCTATTAAAATCGGATCAAGTATAACTATAGCGAACTTTATTTTACCTAAAGCCATAGTAAATTTTGAAGCAATTTATAAAAATACTCCCACAAAAGTTACTATTGGAAATGCTGGGAAAATTGAAGAGATGCTATATAATAATGAAATTGATTTGGGCCTAATTGAAGGAGTAATCAATAATGAAGAATTAATAAAGATTCCATTCTCCTCCTATAAATTAGCTATAATATGTTCTCCCAAACATAAGTTAGCTTTAGAAGAACCTATTCATATTAATAATTTAATGCAAGAAAGATTATTGCTTAGAGAAAAAGGAAGTGCTATTCGTGATGTTTTTGACAGTGCATTACTGCTTCAAAATTTAAAAGCAAATCCGGAGTGGACAAGTATAAATTCTCAAGCTCTTATTCATGCAGTAAAACACAATTTAGGAATAAGTGTGCTGCCCAAAATACTGGTAGAAGAAGAAATTGACAGTGGTGAACTCCTTGAAATAAGGGTAAATGATTTTGAGCTAGTTAATATAAATCATATTGTATTTCATAAAGATAAATTTCAAACAAATAGTTTTAAAGCACTTATTGAGATAATTAAGAATAGTATAAGAGATTAAGGAATAGAGTCTGGATCTAATTATTATTAGGCATTAAATGTTTGAATTTATAATGAATAAAGCTTTATTTATTCATGTTTAGCAAGATAGGAACAGCCCTTTTTTAAATTGCTGATATAATAGATTTTACCCATGAGAAGAAAGTTAAAAATGTATTGATATTATTTTAGGATATTGATATGAACACCCCGTGGGGAATATATTTAAGAAGAAAGGTGATTAAACATGTTGAGTTATTATGGCAGACTATCTTCAGAAGTATATGATATGGATAAACCCATAGGTCATTCTTTTGGGGATGTAGAATTTTATATGAATAGATTAAAGTCATGCAAAGGGCCTATTCTGGAACCCGCAACGGGCACTGGCCGTATCTTAATTCCTCTTTTAGAAAATGGATTAACAGTGGAGGGGTTTGACAGTTCAAAAGATATGTTAAATATATGCGAGAATAATTGTAGAAAAAGGGGCCTAAACCCCAGACTTTTTGAAGGGAAGATGGAATCTTTATCAAAGGATACCGAATATGATGCCATTATAGTGCCAACGGGAACATTCCTTTTATTACATAAAAGAGAAGATTCATTAAAAGCATTAGAAAATTTTTATAAGCATTTATCCAATGGGGGCAGATTGATTCTTGATATATCTTTGCAAACGAATATTACAACAGGCACAGTTTCCACGAGAACTTGGGAATGTTCTAACGGAGATGTAATTACATTAGAAAATAAAGTAGTAGAAGTTGATTATATAAATCAATACACTATTTCCCATGGACGATATGAAAAATGGCGGGAAGGGGTGCTTCTGCAAACGGAATTAGAGTATTTTCCATTACGATGGTACGGAGTAGAAGAGTTCAGATTAATACTTGAAAGTTTAGGATTTAAAAATATTGTGATTTCTTCCGGCTATAAATTAGGGCAGTATCCATCAAATTCGGAAGACATTATTACGTTTGAGGCCGTTGCAGTTAAATAGAAATAGGGTGGCTAAGCAGTAAGGGGGGAATTTGTAGTGCTGAAAAAATATCGTACAAGGGACTTATTTAATTATATTGGTGTGCCAAGAGATACATTGCGTTTTTATGAGGAGAAAGGATTACTTAATCCGAAAAAGAACAGTGAAAATAATTATAGAAATTATGATATCTATGACATATATAACCTAATGATAATAGATTTTTATAAAAAACGCGGGATGACAATTCATCAGATTCAAAATTTATCTAATATAAGTGATATGCAGGACATGGAAAGTCTATTAACAAATAAGAAAAACGAACTTGAAAAATTGATGCATGACACACAGTGTATGTTAAAAAGAATTGAAGAGACGCAAGAATTCAGCAGAGATTTAGAAAGAAATCTAAACACTTTTACTTTTAAATCCTTGCCCCTATATAGAATTAACGGAGAGATATCAGATTTTATTGCGGTAGAAGAATATGAAAATGTAAAAGATATCATGAGTTCCAATAATGAAGATATGTTCTCACAAATTATGCGCTACATTTCCTTTGACGAAAATGGTGTTACTGGTACAAAGATGTTAATCGTTGATAGTGCTGAAATTAAAAATAATAATGATCATTATATACCTTATACTAAGTGCCTATATACTGTGGTGGAGCAAATACATCCACAAGATGAGCAGGAAGATTTAATTGAAAAAATGTATATGGTGTCTTCAGAATATGCAAATAAACATGGAATTAGGCTATTAGGAGAAGCCTTTGCTATGATACGCCTTATTTCACATAAAGGAAATAAAATTAAAACTTACATTGAAATATTTATTCCTTTTGAATGATTGATTATATATTGACATGGGTGTAACCCCCTGCTTTATACTTGAAACAAATTAAAGTTTCAGGAGGAAAGCAGGTATGAAAGTCATATTAATTAAGGAAATTTCGGATATACAAATCGAAGGTGCTTATACCTTGGATCTGTCAAAAATTGAGGTAAATCACTGCGTGGGTTGTTGGAGTTGCTGGTGGAAAAACCCGGGAAGATGTATATACAAAGATTTAAATCAGTATTATCATGAATATATAACCGCGGACAAAGTTCTTTACTTTGCAAAAGTGACAAAAGGGTTTGTCACAAGTAATTTGAAAAATCTTTTTGATCGAATGATTCCTCTCTACCTTCCATATACCACCTACAAAACAGGGGAGTCCATGCATGTAAAGAGATATAAAAAATACCCGGATATAGAATTTTATTATGATGGACATTTTAAAACGGATGATGGTTGTGAAATATTTGAGAATTATATCAATCGTGTATTTTATCAATTTTATTCAGAAAATATTATGGTTAAACCTATAGAAGAATTTTTTAGAAATAGGGGGAATCAGAAATGAATACAATCATTATAAATGGCTCTCCAAAAGGAAATGGAAAAAACAGTAATACAAGTATTATATGTAAAGAATTTGTGCGGGGCATGAAAATACCCTGTGAAATAAAATGTATAGCGAATTCTGACATAGAGGAACTAGCACATTATGTGGAGAATTATGACACAGTAATCATTATCCTGCCTCTTTACGTTCATGCTATGCCGGGAATCTTGATGAAATTTATTGAGCATTTAAGACCATCATCTATAAAAGGGAAATCTCTTGGATTTATTATACAGGCAGGCTTTATAGAAACCGCACAGGAAAAGTATGTAGAACGATATTTTGAGTCTTTGGCAAAGCAACTTAATTATAATTATTTAGGCACCGTTTCCAAGGGGGAAGCAGCTGCAATATATATGTTTCCTAAGATGTTTAAAAAAGTGCTAATAAAAATAAACGAATTAGGAAGAATTTATGATGAAACCCATGCCTTTGATCCAAAGCTAACAAAAGAATTAGGAAAGCCATATCAGTTATCAAAATTCCAGATCCGTTTGTATCAGTTTCTCTGTGATATTGGTCTTAACAATATCGGCTGGCACAAGGTGTTAAAACAGAATAAGGTATTTGATAAACGGCTGGATATGCCATTTTTATAATAATCAAAAGGACAACATTATACTGCCATCAAGGTACAATTAGGTTCAAAGGACATAATTTTTGCACCCTAAAGGTACTTACTCTCACAGCCCCTGCATTCCTTCTTTATCAGACAATTTAACCACAATGCCTAAAAACTAGGCAAATTGACTGCGGTGTTCAAAATTCGAACACCGCAGTTCTTTTATCTAATGAAAAAGTTTAAAAAACACTATATTATAAGTGCATAACAAAAAAACATGCTAGACACTTTCATTACTGTTTGTGCTTAGTTTGATACGAAAGGGAGGATTTTAATATGAAATTAAAGACACATGATGATAGGCTTACACTTACAAACGGATCATATCATGCTTTGGTAAATGCGAGAAAACCAAAAGGAATTGATGACAAAAAAGCTTATTTAATCGGTACCGGTATTGGTGCTTTGGCAGCAGGATGTTTTCTAATCCGTGATGCTCACATGGATGGCAGCAAAATAACTTTCTTAGAGCAATTAGATATTCCCGGTGGATCTTTGGACGGTGAAGTTCGTCAGAATTTGGGTTATGTAGCGCGTGGTGGTCGTGAAATGGGTCATCATTTTGAGGTTTTATGGAGCCTGTTTAGTTCATTACCTTCTACAGAAGATCCAAATATGAGTGTATTAGATCATTTCTATTATACAAATTATGATGATCCGAACTTTAGTAATTGTCGTATTACTAAAAACCAAGGTGTACGTTATGACAATGGCAAATTTAATTTAGGCCAGGATCTTGCAAAAGAATTAGCTGCTTTTACAACCATGAAAGACGAAGACCTTCAAAACAAGACAATCGAAGATATATTCTCTGATGAGCTTTTAAATACGGATTTCTGGACATACTGGAGAACCATGTTCGCTTTTGAGAATTGGCATAGTGCTTTAGAGATGAAATTATATATGACTCGTTTCATCCATCATGTTGGAGGATTAGCAAATCTTTCTGCATTACAATTTTCACGCCATGACCAATACACTTCCTTTGTAAAACCAATGGTTAAATACTTAGAGGATCATGGTGCTAAATTTGAATATGGAGTTACTGTTGATAATGTTGAGTTTGAAATTTCAGCTGACAAGAAGATTGCAAAGAAAATTGTTGCAAAAGATAAAACTGGAAAAGATATTTCCATTGACTTAACAGAAAATGACTTAGTATTTATCACCAACGGTTCTATGACAGAAGGTTCCGGATATGGTGATGATAATACCCCTGCACCATTTAATAGAGAACCGGAAGGATGCTGGAAGCTGTGGAGAAATATAGCAGCACAATCTGATGAATTTGGACGTCCGGATAAATTCTGTACAGATACAGAAAAATCTAACTGGGAATCTTGTACCGTAACTTGTCATGATGAACGTGTTCCTAAGTATATTGAAAAGATTACAAAACGTTCCCCTTATGGTGGACGGACTGTAACCGGTGGTATTGTTACAGCACTTGACTCTTCCTGGCTGATGAGCTGGACAATAAACCGTCAGGAACAATATTGCGGACAGCCTGAAAAAGACGTTGTCGTTTGGGTATATGGCTTGTTCTCTGACGTTCCTGGAGATTATATTAAAAAATCTATGAGAGATTGTACCGGTAAGGAAATTACAAAAGAATGGTTATATCATATAGGTGTTCCTGCAAATGAAATTGAAGAATTAGCAGAATCTTGTAGTGCAATTCCTGTTATGATGCCATTTATTACATCTCAATTTATGCCTCGTGAATTTGGTGACCGTCCTTATGTTGTACCTAAGAATGGAGTAAACTTTGCTTTCCTAGGACAATTTGCTGAAACCTTAGATGATCCGGGTCGTGATACTGTATTTACGATTGAATATTCAGGACGTACAGCTATGGAAGCGGTATATGTCTTAACTGGAGTTGAAAAAGGAGTTCCTGAAGTATTCTCATCCAAATATGATATCCGCTACTTATTAAATGCAGGTACCTGTTTATTAGATGGAGAAAAGCCAAAACTAGATATACCACCATTAGCTAAACGTAAAATTTTAAAACAATTAGCAGGAACAGAAATTGAAGATTTATTGAAAGAATATGGAGTTATTTAATAACACATTTAATACTATTTAAAATTAGTTAATATAATTAAAATCCCGAATTTCAAAAAAATCGGGATTTTAATTTATCCGGCGGCTATACAATTCTAATCTCCAGGTTTCTCTGGATGATAAGTATTGTATAGCCTTTGGGTAAATTACATCATATAAGGGAGGAAACTTCTGTGATTGAGCAAACAAATCTAGAACAGGCTTATATTCCTACTATAGGAGAAATGCAAAATTGGTATGAAGATGATTTACGGAGAGAAGCCTTAAAATCATCGGAACGGGAAAATGATAAAATGATTGAAGAACAAGGGGCGTTTTTTAAAGCCTTTCGAAAATTCGAAACTCGAAAATTCGAGATTCGAAAGTTCGAAGAAAAGAATGAAAAAATCACTCCTGATTCTAAAAAAGATAATATGCATTACGAAAAATATAAAGCATATGTAGAAAAAGAAACAACAAACAAGGGGAAAAAGATTCAAGAAATTGAAAATTTAATAGAATATGAAAAGTTCTTTCTTCAATGGGAAAGAAGAGTCAATCGTGAAAGTAACTACAGTCGTTATGGCAGCAGTTCAGCTACCAGATACCGGGTGGACCGCATAAAAGAACTGGAAAAAGAATTGGATATGATTCTGGAGAATTCTCCGGAAGCGTGGGAGTTTTATTATAGACGTCAATTATTAAGGGATATAGAAACCGGAAATCAGCAGCGATTGGTAACTGTCCCCTATGTAGTTAAAGCAAAACAAAAAGTAATAGATTCGTTGAATTTAGGAGTGCCGGTATATATTGTAGGACATCTGGGCAGTGGAAAAACACAATTAGCAACAGAAGCAGCTGTGGATTTTACGATTCAAAACAGAATGCAGAGAGAATTAGAAGGCAAAATGGAAGAGTGGTTTTCTGTCAATCCAAATGCCACGGAAAAAGATGCGGTTGAAAAATTCAGAGAATTTTATGAAGAAAGAAAGCTATATTATAAGAATGTTTTCACAGGTGGAAGCAAAAAGGAAATAGAATCCTTACAGCCGTTGTTTATATCCGGTTCTCATAATTTAACATATGAAGACATGTTCGTAGAGAAAACATTATCTTTAAAACACAGTTTCTCAAAAGGTTCCTATTCCAACTATCTGAACATGATTATAGGAGATTTCTATAAATGGATGGACGAACACAAAACCAGACTGGAACAGATGACGGACGAAGAGCAGCTACAGCTTAAGATTCAAATATGGAAGAGTTTTTCTGATTTATTGGTAGCAAGTAACAGTGCTTTCGGTACGGAAGTCAAAAAAATAGAGCGGGAAATTTTAATTGCAGTAAAAGAAGGCCGCCCTGTCATTGTAGATGAATTAAATACCATTGCCATGCAAAACCTGATTGCTTTAAATGATATTTTGCAGCGCCATGCAGGCAACACAGCTTATATTACTGGAGTTGGTCCTGTTTTGATTAAACCCGGATTCGGATTTATTGGCACAGGAAACCTGTCAAGCCAAATGGTGAATTATGAAGGCACTAATGAGCTAAATCCGGCATTTAAATCACGTTTTGTAACCATTGAGTACAATTATGTATCTCAAAAGACAATTGGTTCCTTAGAAGAACAGGAATTCCCTGAGAAAAATGAACTTTTTAGAATTATAGTTGCACAGCTGGCGGATGAGAATGGAAATATTCATATTCCGGATTCAAAAAGGACATTAGAAGAATTGTTCCGGTTTTCTCAATTATGCAGGGTTACTCAAAATGTTTTTATGGGAAAATGGAAAGGAGACGAAGCACAAAAAGATTTTGGAACGGAAGAATTAGAGCTTAGGGAATCTGTGCTATCCATTCGTAATATTTTACACGTTTTAGATAATTGGAATCGAGGGGAAGAAAAGGATTTAAGTAAGGCATTGTGGGATGGCTTTATTAGTTCGATCACTTATCCCGATGACCAGAATTATATTCTCTCACAGGCGGTGCGCTTTGGATTCTTCCCGGCAGGGGAAGGATGGAATATTGAGACAAAAGGCATAGGAGAAGCAACCACAACATATGACGAAATTCGTACTCGTCCATATCACTATGTACGCCCATTAACAGAAACTTTAAGCTATTTAGATGTAATTCATCTGATTTTTGGAAAAGGGACTATAAGAAAAGCTTTGCCGGAGGAACTAAAAGAAGCTTTTGAAACAGACATGGATGATTCCTTGCAAGTGGATGGGAAGAAATATCAAAAATTAGATCAAAAATTATCTCATTTAGAACATTCAAAAGACATTCTTGAATATATGGAAGGTAATAGGAAAGCGTGAAGTTGTGACAGCCCATATTCAGAAGTTTGAAGGAAAATATTGAAAGAAAGGTTGCCACAATACAATGGGTGTAAAAATGAAAATAAATTTGTCAGTAGACGGAACAGAGTTTAAGAATCAAGTTAAAAAGCTGAGAGAAAAGTTAAATGCATGTCAAGAAACTGGAATTTTGGAGGAGGGCTTTGAAGAAGAATTAGAAAAGCTTTTACAAACAGAAGAGGATTTATTGACAGGATTAGTTCCTTATTACCGGGTTTACGCAAATGATATCAGGAAGACCTCAACCAAGATAAGCCCCATAAAACAAATTGGATCCTTTGGCTTCGATAGCTTTTTAAAAACTGCGTTACGAATTAATAAAAATCTTTTTATTACAAGCAGTATAAATAGGAAAGTTCAGTTTTTCTATATAAATACGGTAGAGGAGCCTTCTGACCATAACCAAATGGCAGGAGAATGGAGTCCGCCTATTAAAGAAATAAAAGAGACAATTTCCTTCCTATATCAATTGAATAGCAAAGAAATTTTACTTTTGGGAGTCAGAGGGGGAGGTTATGTCCTTTCAAGCGATAATTTTGCCCAGCTGCCTGATGTTAACGGAGAAATTAAAGTAAAAAGAATCCAAACAGATCATGATTTCAATGAATTCGGCAGGTGTTATGCAATTGGAGATGGGCTATTTGTGGCAGAAAGCGGAGATGAAGTATTAAACTTATTAGAAATAATAAAAGAAAATGAGGTATATCGTTTAATCTTTCATAAAGATGTAGAATGTACGATTCCAGATTGGACCACTTTAGGAAAGATAAATGAGAATTATTTTGCAGTTGGAACAAGGACAGGGCAATTATATCTTATCAAATATGAGAATAGGCAATTCACTATTATAGAAAAAATGGATTTGCTGAATGATGAAATAAGGCAAATCAGATGTTTAGAAGATGAAAATGAAAGTATGAGTTTTCTCATTGTGACAGGCAATAAGGGTCAACTTAAAATACTTTCTTTAAATGGAAATTCTGCAGATATAGCAATAGGCTGGGAGGAATTGAAGGGTAATTTGTTTGAGGCTCAATCCGAAAAAGGCACAGCTGTGATTTTAAGTGAAGATGGAATCCTATACTTACTTGAAGAGAATTTTGGAGACTGGTATCTAAATGAAGCGGCAACCATCAAAAATGTCTTTTTTACAAATATCTTTAAATTAGATATATCAAAATATTTACTCATGGATATAGAGGGTAAATTAAATCTATTATACATTGACCGGATTAATACACCAAATGACTTGTGGAATCTGCCACTATACCACTAGGAGGGGATGAGTATGTTTGAAATTGATGAACAGGCGCTAATTAAGGAATCAAAAAAACACTGTGAAGAATTTTTACAAAAGGAACAACGCTCATTAGTCACATTTACCGGAGATTCCGGGTTGATGTATATTCCGGAGTCAAAACTTCAAAGATTTTTATTAGACCCTTCTAAAGGAGTTTTATATTTACCCCTGGAGAGTTTTTTAGATAGAAAATTAGATGAAAATCAAATGATGTGGCATATCTATTATGAGCTGGCTTTATATCCTGACTGGAGAAAACATGCCATAAAATACCGGAATAGAAGAAAAGACTGGCAGAAAGAAATTGATCACATGACAAGCTATATTTTAGCCAGAATAAAAGAAGAAGGGTTGGAAAATGACCCGGCATACCAGCCAAAAGTTATTTCTAATTATGTAAGAAAAGAAATTCTTGATTTGCTGCATCTATTGGATAAACAGACAGCATTTTTAAGAGTTTTACAGTTGTGTCCTATATACAGAGATGAAGAAAATTTTAAAAAGATTGTTTATTATATGAAACAAACAGGTAAGACCATGGAGTCAATTTCACAAATGCCGAAACATAGGGCTTTTGCAAACAGTTTTATTGTACTTGAATTATATAAAACAAAGCCTGAAATGGAAGCAGGTGTTAAGAATCCTTTTGATAAAAAGATATTCAATCAGTCTTTTGGGGATTATATTCATAATCAATTCGTGAGACAGATAAATGATAATCAAGGTATTATAGAAAGAGATCCATTCATTCGTTCTTTTATTTTCCCGGTTTTTGAGGAATTGTGGAAACAAGAAATTAATGAAATGGTGCTTGATGAATCAAAGGGGCAAAAAGAAGAACAGGTCAAAGGCAACAAAAACTCCTTTGAGCCGTCGGAGGAAGAGGAAATACCAGATTCACTGGAATCCACCCGGGAAGAAGTGGAGAAAATTTTAGAAGAGATGCTGGATCAGCAAGACCAAATAAGTGAGAACATAGAAAATACGCTGCAAGGTAAGGTAAATTTAGAGGCTTACGGAATTAGCCAATCAGATCAGGAATTGTTTCAATTTTATTCAAATAAAATGAAACCGGAAAGAGAACAAATGCGTCGATTTTGGAGAAAGTTAATAGGGGACGCAAAAAAAGAAATAAGCGTAAAAAAAGATGGTCAAGTAAAGGGTAAACTTGATATTGACAGCCTTATTAATTCTTATCCGGATTTTGTAGAAGCTGAAAAAAAGGGAAATTACAAAAATCTTCCCATTTTTAATAGATATTTATTGGAGACTCAGGCAGATGTACTTCCTGAAAGAATAGAGATATCTTTTGTAATAGATAATTCAGGCTCCATGAATGCGTCAAAGATTGAAGCTGCAAGAAAAGCTTTGGCGGTGACCTTATTGTCAATAGATGATTTTAATGGGTATTTGAAAAGTAATGCAGAACAATTGAATCAAAAAGTAGAAGTTTTAAGTGAGACCTGGTTTTTTGGAAATAAGTATTATAATGTAAAAGGATTTAACGATAAAAATGCCAAGGAAAAAGAAAAAAGTGATATTATCCGTTCTATTGTAAAGCTGGATGCTACTGACGGAGCAACAGATGATGCAAGCTGTCTTAGGGAAATATCTAATAGCATAAGTTCTATACAGGAAAGTGAACTGAAAAAAGGAAAACAAATAAAAATAGTTTTTGAAATTACAGACGGTGCATCAAGCTTTCCAGGTACTGCAAAAGAAGCGGTGAAAGAATTATTATCGAAACATGTAGAAGTCTATGGATTCCAAATAGGAAAAAATAATGAAACAAACGAAAAAGTCTTTAATTTTGTATGGAATGAAGGATACAAACAGCCACATGGAGTCATGATTGGTGAGCAAGTAGAGAAGCTGCCTAAAGAATTGTTAAAAGCAGTAGGCAAAAATATGAAGACTATCTTTAATAGATAGTTGCTAAATTGATGGTTATGTAAACCTGGACAAAATCCCAAATATGTAATAAAGGCCTAAATCCTTGCCTTGACTGCATATCTGGGATTTTTATATCGGGTAATTAAGCTGAAAAACCCTGCATAATATTCCAAAATCACAATCTCTTTTTAACGTAAAGGGTGAAAAACAACTGAATAATGAGAGTATTATTCCTCATATGCCTTGATATATACAAAATTCTCATTATTTCTTTTCATTTGATAATCATTATTTAATACGGAATTGATAAATCCATGTCCGCCGGATTCTATTGGGACAAGCTTTATTTTAAGTTCTTTTTCAACTTCTTCTGCGGTGATATCATCAAGGAAAACATTCTCACCGGTTCTTAGCATGCTGGATGGAATAAGAAGGCTGGTACCTAAATCAGTTCCTTTATCCTTTTGCTCCTTTAATTGCTTAATAAGGTCCTGCCCTGTAATTAGTCCTGCCACGGTAATTGTTTCACCAAAGAAATGGTTCTTTATACAAACTACATTTATCTTTATATTTGGAAAGGCCTCCATTATTTCCTCTGAAAAGGAGAGCATGGTCTTATATGCAAGCTTTCCGGTTGCGATTGTAATGTTTCTGTGGAGAGACAGTTTTAAACTGTTGTATTCTTCAGATGCAATAACTTTATTCAATGCCTCATGAAATTCATTTATAAACAGTCTCATCATACCTACACCATTTTCTAACTGTATATAGCCATCATAAAATTCTTCCTCTGGGAATTCCCGTTCAGCAATGATGTAAAACTCATCACTGGCATGAATGAAATGCAGCCCGAATTTATCATAAAGCCCCTGCTGATAACTTTCAATCAGGTCAATTACTGCACCAGCTTCTTCTTTAGTAAATAATTCGAGAGGAAAAAGACCCTTACGGTATTTGGTTATCCCGGCAGGTACTACGGATACACTCCTCATAAATGGCAGGTATTTGGATAGGTCGTTGATAGATCTTTTAAGTTCCGGGCCATCATTAACATTTTTACATAAAACAATCTGGCCATTCATTTCTATACAACCTTCATATAGTTTGTCCAAGTTTTTAAGGGCATCTCCTGCAAAACGGTTGTTAAGCATCTTGCAGCGAAGCTCAGGATTAGTAGTCTGAACGGATATATTAATTGGAGCCAGATTAAAACGTATTATCCTGTTGATATCTTTTTCAGACATATTAGTCAAGGTGATATAGTTGCCTTGAAGGAAAGAAAGTCTTGAGTCATCATCCTTGAAATAAAGAGTTTCCCGCATCCCTTTTGGCATCTGATCAATAAAACAGAAAATACATTTATTATGACAGGAACGGTAATCGCTCATAAGACCGTTCTCAAAGTCAATGCCCAGATCCTCGTCGTATTCCTTATCTATTTCAAGAACCCATTCTTCACCAGAGACTTTTCTGATAAGAACTTCGATATATTCATCTTTAATAAGATATTGATAATCAAATACATCATCAATTTCTTCCTCATTGATAGCAACAAGATAGTCACCGGGCTCTATGCCCATTTCTTCACCAATGGAATTAGGCAGCACCGTTTTTATCAGGTGACCTTTGGATTTCTTCTTCATTTTGTGACCTCTTTCTATAATCTATACCAGTACTGGAATTATTAATAATTATACACAAGATTTTCCCAAGTAACAGGCCTATCTTCATTTATAATGAACATTTATTTCTAACTGCATGATTATTATACACATACACCATATGATTGTAAATGACAACATGCGCCAATTCTGGATTCTATTGACGAAAGATGAGGACAAAAAAGTTGGCAGAAGAATTATTTTTGTGATACAATACAGTTATTAAAAATACAATACATTTAAGGTGTTAGAATTCTATATTGGTTCTAATGAAAAGGGAAACAGGTGCAAATCCTGTACGAACTCGTCACTGTGATAAGGGAGTTGCGGCAAATATGTCACTGATATTAATCGGGAAGACTGCCGTTAATGATGATCTTTCAGCCAGGAGACCTGCCTTAGATGAAGCTACTACAGCCACGAGAAACTGGTCTGGAATGAATGAGACGTTTTTTTGATGTCTATATTTATACCTCCATGCCTTAGTGGCAATGGAGGTTTTTTTATGGCAAAAGTAATTATGGTTCAGGGAACTATGTCGAATGCAGGTAAGAGCTTGCTTGTAGCAGGTTTATGCAGAATATTTAAGCAGGATGGTTACCGGGTTGCTCCTTTTAAATCTCAGAATATGGCCTTAAATTCCTATATTACAGAGGAAGGCTTGGAAATGGGAAGAGCTCAGGTAATGCAGGCGGAGGCAGCGGGAATAAAGCCTTCGGTATTAATGAATCCCATATTATTAAAACCTACTAATGATATCGGATCTCAGGTAATCGTTAATGGTGAAGTAATAGGGAATATGAATGCGAAGGATTACTTTGCCTTTAAAAAGAAATTGGTGCCGGATATTAAAAAAGCTTATGAAGAACTGGAGAAGCGGGCAGATATTATTGTTATTGAAGGCGCGGGAAGTCCGGCGGAAATCAATTTAAAGGAAAATGATATTGTAAATATGGGACTGGCAGCAATGCTTAATGCGCCGGTGCTTTTAGTAGGGGATATTGACAGAGGGGGTGTCTTTGCCCAGCTTCTTGGTACCCTGATGCTTTTGGAAGATTGTGAAAAGGCTCGGGTAAAGGGACTTATTATTAATAAATTCAGAGGGGATCAATCCATTTTGGATCCCGGAATTACAATGCTTGAGGATAAAGGTGGAATTCCGGTAATTGGAGTAATTCCGTATATGAATATATCTGTAGAAGATGAGGATAGCCTTACCAACCGATTTGATAAAAAAGAGGAAGCACAGATAGATATTGCCATTATAAGATTTCCCAGAATCTCAAACTTTAGTGACTTCTCTGTTTTTGAGCAGATTGAAGGAGTATCTGTAAGGTATGTGGATTCTATCACTCAGCTGCATCATCCAGATATGATTATTCTGCCTGGCAGTAAGAATACTATGGGAGATTTAAAATGGATGCGGCAGAATGGACTGGAAGCAGCAGTGAAAAAGCAAAAAGGCAGCTGCGTTATATTTGGGATCTGTGGCGGTTATCAGATGCTAGGAAGTACAATATCAGATCCCCATTCTATAGAGGAGGGAGGATCAATCCGTGGAATGGAGTTATTTTCAATGGAAACGGTATTGGAGAAAGAAAAGGTTCGAACTCAGGTAGAAGGAAGCTTTGGAAAGGTATCCGGAGTACTATCCGGATTATCCGGCATGAGATTACAGGGTTATGAGATTCATATGGGGAGCAGCAGGAGGGAACAAGACTGCCTGCCCTTATGTAGTCTGACAAATACATTGGATGGTCAAGGCAAGGAAGATGGAATTGCCGCAGAAAATATCTATGGTACGTATGTGCACGGCATCTTTGATGAAGGAACCATCGCCTCCGTTATAGTGAATGGACTTGCAAAAAGAAAAGGACTTACTCTGGAAAGTGGTCTGATGATGGATTATAAAAGCTTTAAAGAAACCCAATATGACAAACTTGCGGATACTTTAAGAAAACATTTGGATGTGGATGGAATATACAGTGTTTTAAATGGAGGAGATTATGAAAGAATTATCTAACTTATATATTGACAAACCGGATGAGGAAATAAGGGAAAAGGTAAAAGAAATCTGGGATGGAATTGCAAAACCCATAAAGGGACTTGGCCAGTTTGAAAGGATTTTTTCACAAATTGGGGCCATAACAGGCTCCACTCATATTGATATTTCAAAAAAAGCAGTAATAGTAATGTGCGCAGACAATGGAATTGTGGAAGAGGGAGTGACACAATATGGACAGGAGATGACGACAATTATAGCCTCCAGTATGGTCATGGGGGATACTTCTGTCTGCAAAATGGCAAAGGTAGCCGGAGCGGATATACTGCCGGTAGACATTGGAATCAATCGGGAAGATGAAATACCGGGTATGATACAGCGTAATATTGCACATGGAACCAGGAATTTTAAAAAAGAACCGGCTATGTCCCAGGAAGATGCCCTGAAGGCAATAGAAACTGGAATTGCAATGGCTGCAGAATGTAAAAAAGAAGGTTATAACCTTCTTGCAACGGGAGAAATGGGGATTGGCAACACCACAACAAGCAGTGCAATGACAGCGGCGCTGCTGCAATGCAGGGTAGAGGACGTTACAGGAAATGGAGCAGGACTTACGAAAGAAGGCTTGGATCACAAAGTGGAAGTTATTAAAGAGGTACTGGATCAATATAACTTTCAAAAGAGTGAAGCTCTTCGTATTCTGGCAACCGTTGGAGGATATGATATTGCCGGGCTGACAGGTGTTTTTATTGGCGGAGCAATTCACCATATCCCGGTGGTTATGGACGGCGTGATCAGTGGAGTCGCAGCACTAACAGCGGAACGACTCCTTCCGGGAGTTAAGGACTATATTATCCCCTCCCATATGAGTAAAGAACCTGCTGCAGTAAAAATTATGAAGGAACTTGAATTACATCCGGTAATTGATGCTGAGATGGCATTAGGAGAAGGCACCGGAGCGGTGATGATGTTTTCATTGCTGGATGTGGCACTTTCCTTATATGATAACCGTGTTACTTTTGAAGATATCAATAGGATAGGTAAATAACTATGTTTGTATTAATTACAGGAGGCAGCGGCAGCGGAAAATCTGCCCATGCAGAGAAAATAGCAGTTTCCCTGGCCGGTAAGGGAGATAACCCGGCATTATATTATGTTGCTACCATGAAGGTATACGGTGAGGAAGGTACAAAAAAGGTAGAACGGCACCGGATACTAAGAGCAGGAAAAGGTTTTGAAACTATTGAACAACCGGTTAATGTAATGGAAGCTCTGGCGTATATGAAAAAGGGCAATAGAATAGTTTTGCTTGAGTGTATGTCAAACCTTGCAGCAAATGAGATGTTTTCGTTGGAGGAAGTGCAAGCAGTGGAAGATGTTGTTGATAAAATCTGTAAAGATATATATATCCTTACACAAGAAACAAGTGACCTAGTTATTGTTACCAATAATGTGTTTGAAGATGGTATTGATTATGAAGCTGCAACAAAGAGTTATATAGAAGCGCTGGGAAGAATTAATACACAATTGGCAGCCATGGCGGATGTAGTAACAGAAGTTGTGGCAGGCATTCCAGTTCCGGTAAAGGGGGACATGACCAACCATGATTAGATCATTAATCAGACCATTTATAATAGCATTTTCAATGTATTCCAAAATACCGGTTCCCCAGCTTGAATGGAAAGACCAGGACATGAAATATGTTCTTTGCTTTTTTCCATGGGTGGGTGCTGTAATTGGGTTTGTGACAATATTGTGGGGAATGCTTTGCCATAGTCTGCCAATAGGAAGAGTACTATATGCAACGGTAGGAACCGCAATACCACTTCTGATTACAGGAGGCTTTCATGTGGATGGCTTTATGGACTCTATGGATGCCTTTCATTCCTACCAAAGCCGGGAAAGAAAGTTAGAAATATTAAAGGATCCCCATATAGGTGCATTTTCTGTGATACAGCTGGTTCTCTATTATCTGGTGTATGTGGGAGCTTATTCTGAAATTAACAGTCTCAGGGCAATAGGGGTGGTGAGTATCGGCTTTTTTCTCTCCCGTACCTTATGCGGGATTGGTGTGGTAACTTTCAAAAACGCAAAAAAGGAAGGATTGCTGTATTTGTTCTCCAGCAAAGCCCATGAGAAGATTGTGAAGATATCTCTTTATGTCCAGCTTTTACTATGCATCGTTGTACTGATAATTTTGTCTTTATGGGCAGGAATTGGAGTAATTGCCGGGGCACTGTCAGTCTTTGGTTACTACCGTTACCACTGCTATAAGGAATTTGGCGGGATTACCGGGGATACTTCCGGATATTTTGTTACTCTATGTGAAGGAATTATTGTGGTAATCGTTGCGGTCTGCTCTTTGGCAGGATTGGTTTAAGAACAAAGGGATGAAAATAAATAAAATTCATAATTGGAACGATGGAAGGAAAAGAACATGGAATTATATATAGGCGGGTACGCTCAGGGAAAATTAAGCTATGTAATGAAGCAGACAGGAATTTCTTCGGATATGGTTTTCGATGGCGCTTCAACCTTTGACGATTCTTACCACGGAGATGTAAGAATTCTCAATCACTTCCAACTGTTCGTAAGAAACCGGTTAAGGGAAGGAAAAGACCCCCAGAAGGAGATAGAAAGAATGTTACTTACATTTCCCCGGTTAATAATTATCAGTGATGAGGTAGGAAATGGTATTGTTCCCATGGAAGCAGAGGAAAGAGAATATAGGGAGCGTCTTGGAAGAATTCTTTGTACACTGGCAGAAAAGGCAGAAAAGGTGGAGAGGATCATATGTGGAATCGGTCAGAGACTAAAATAAATCTGATACTAATACGGCATGGAGAGACAGCCTCCAACTCTTTTGGCAGATACCTAGGAAGAACAGATGAGGAACTGTCGGTGACGGGGAAAGAAAAGCTAATTACTAATAAAATGGCAGGAAAATATCCTAAGAGAGAGCTTGTATTTTCAAGTCCCATGAAACGCTGTATCCAGACCGCAGAGCTTATCTATAACTGCGGAAATCCTATTTTGATAGAGGAATGGAGAGAGATGGATTTTGGCCGTTTCGAAGGCAAGAATTATGAGGAATTAAAAGAAGACGAACAATATCAGGCCTGGATAGACAGCAATGGAGTATTGCCCTTTCCGGAGGGGGAAAGCAGGGAAGAATTTCAGTTCAGGTGTAAAGAAGGTTTAAATAAACTGCTTGGTTTACTGGAAGGAAGGGAAAGAGAAGTACCCCTTACAGCAGCAGCTATAGTACATGGGGGCAGCATTATGGCGCTGTTAAGCGCTTACTGCGGAGGAGACTATTTTAATTACCAGTGTAAGAACGGAGAAGGGTATGAGTGTACCCTAATTAGAAGCAGCAGGGAACTGAGGATGGAAATAATACGGAAGTTATAGAGGAATGATCGATGATTTATCATATTGCAGGTTTTTTTATCGGATTTATTTTGGACTTGTTATTTGGAGATCCGTACTGGCTTCCTCATCCAATCCGGTTGATTGGAAATTTAATAGCAGGTCTGGACAAAATGCTATTAGGAGATATCAGGGAGAAGGAACGAGATTATAAGAAAGAATTCAGAAAAGGAATTCTACTTACGGTTCTGGTGTTGGTAATTACCATAAGCGTGACGGCTATTATATTATACTTTGCATATAAAGTGACCCCTTTACTAGGTTTGGCGGTGGAAAGTATTATGTCATATCAGATGCTGGCTACAAAGTGCTTAAAGTTAGAGAGTATGAAGGTATATGTAAAGTTGAAGGAAGGGGATCTGCCAGGTGCGAGAAAAGCAGTTTCCATGATTGTGGGACGAGATACTCAAGTACTGGATGAAATCGGTGTAGCAAAAGCTGCTATTGAGACAGTTGCGGAGAATACCTCAGATGGTATTATTGCACCGATGCTTTGTCTGGCAATTGGCGGGCCGGTTCTTGGTTTTTTCTATAAGGCAGTTAATACCATGGATTCAATGGTGGGATATAAGAATGACAGATATCTTTATTTTGGAAGGCCAGCGGCTAAACTGGATGATGTAATTAACTTCCTTCCTGCAAGAATCAGCGCAGTACTTATGATAACTGCCTGCTCCTTTGCAGGGAAAGAATATAGTGGGAAACATGCATGGCAAATCTATAAGCGTGACAGAAAAAATCATGCCAGTCCAAACTCTGCCCATACGGAAGCGGTATGCGCCGGAGCTTTAGGAATACGTCTTGCCGGAGATAACAGTTATTTTGGAAAGATTGTACAAAAGCCTTATATTGGAGACGCCTTAAGGACGGTTGAATTTGAAGACATTGTACGCGCAAATCGTCTGCTTTATATTACCGCAGGGCTTTGTCAGGGAATTTGTCTGCTTTGCATGGGACTTATACAGATTTGGATCATTAGTTAGGAGGAAGAAATGCTTCACGGTGGTGACATATATCGCAACAAAGTAAATATAGATTTTTCAGTAAATATCAATCCTCTTGGGATGCCCGACGCCGTAAGGAAGGCCCTGTTAGGGGCGGTAGAGAATTGCGAACAATATCCGGATATTAGAGGGGAAAGACTGACAGAAAGTTTGGCTGAAAGAATGGGAGTTCACAAGGAGCATATCTTACTTGGGAATGGGGCATCAGAATTGTTCTTAGCAATTGTACATACCGTGAATCCTGGGAGAATTGTGATACCGGTTCCTTCCTTTTATGGTTATGAAAGAGCCGTGATGTCTTTTGACGGGGAAGTGCTTTTCTATGAGATGAAAGAAGAGAAGGGTTATACCCTTGATGAAGGGATTATGGAATATCTTACGGAGGAAACGGACCTGCTTTTTCTTGCTAATCCCAATAATCCGGTAGGAAACTTGATAGATAGTGTGTTGTTGGCACAAATTGCAGAGGAATGTAAGAAGAAGCACATACTTATTGTCCTTGATGAGTGCTTTCTTGGATTTTCAGGAAAGGAAGAACAGCATACGTATAAGAATAAATTAACAACCTATCCAAATGTGATAGTTGTCAGTGCATTTACCAAAATATATGCAATACCGGGAGTAAGACTGGGATATTTGTTCTGTGGTGATAAAGAATTAAGGGAAAGAATAGAAAAACACCTGCCGGAATGGAACCTGTCTGTTTTTGCTCAGGCAGCCGGGATTGCGGCCTGTTTGGAAAAGGACTATGTAGAGGAAAGTATTCAGGTGGTGGAGGCAGAAAGGAAATATCTTAAGGAACAGTTGGAACAGCTGGGAATTAAGGTATATCCATCGGAAGCAGATTATCTGTTAATAAAAACAGATCTGCAATTATATGATGAACTGCTTAAGAAAGAGATATTGATTCGGGATTGCAGTAATTTCAGAGGGTTGAAAAGAGGATATTACCGGATTGCTGTTAAAAAGCATTGGGAGAATGTGGTGTTAATAGAAGCAATCAGAGAGATACTTGAAAGAACTTCAATCTTTCAAAGACTTTAAAAGGAGAAAGTTTAAAGATGCATAATATTGAATTTGTACTTCCGGAGGAGATAGAAAAGAGAAGTTTTGAGATAATATCCAAGGAGCTTAAGGAGAAGAATCTTTTGCTGCCGCCGGAGCAGGAAATGGTCATCAAGCGTGTTATCCATACCAGCGCGGATTTTGAATATGCAGATACTCTTGTGTTTTCTGAAGGAGCTGTTGAGAAGGCAAAACAGCTGATTAAAGAAGGTGCGGATATCGTAACAGATACCAATATGGCAATGGCAGGCATTAATAAGACTGTTTTAGCACGCTTCGGAGGCAGTATCCATTGCTTTATGGCAGAGAAAGAAGTTGCGGATCAGGCAAAGGAGCGCCGGACAACCAGAGCGGCTGTTAGTATGGAGTGGGCGTCCAGGATAGAAAAACCGCTGATATTTGTCGTTGGGAATGCACCCACTGCTTTGATTCAGCTATATGAAATGATAGAAAGTGGAACCTTCCGGCCGGCATTTATTATTGGTGTTCCGGTTGGCTTTGTCAACGTGGAGGCAGCCAAAGAATTAATATTAAAGACAGATATTCCTTATATTGTAAACCGCGGAAGAAAAGGTGGAAGTAATGTGGCGGCAGCAATTTGCAATGCCATTCTTTATGAACTGGGGAGATAGCTATGAGATATGGCTTTACAACTGGAAGCTGTGCGGCAGCTGCGGCAAAAGCAGCAGCCTACATGCTGTTAACTGGAAAAGAGAAAAAGACAATAACGATTGATACCCCGAAGGGAATTCCCTTTGATGCAAGAATCGAAGAAATTACCAGAGAGGAATTCAGGGTCAGTTGTGCAGTAAGAAAGGATGGCGGAGATGATCCGGATGTCACTACCGGAGCATTAATTTTTGCCGAAGTTTCTTTGACCGGAGAAAAATCAGATCGGAAAGGCAGCAGAATTCTGATTGATGGTGGCCCTGGAGTTGGAAGGGTCACTAAGAGAGGTCTGGATCAGCCGGTTGGAAATGCAGCCATTAACCATGTTCCCCGGGAAATGATTATAAAGGAGATTGAAGAAATCTGTGGGCTTACGGACTACCATGGAGGAATTCAGGTGGTGATATCAGTTCCGGATGGAGAACTCCTTGGGGAGAAAACCTTTAATCCCAAGCTTGGAATTACCGGAGGCATATCTATTCTTGGCACCACCGGTATTGTGGAGCCCATGAGCAGTCAGGCACTTTTGGACACCATCCGGGTGGAACTGAATGTAAAGAAAGAAGAGGGGCGAAAAACCATTGCTGTGGCACCAGGAAATTATGGGCAGGCTTTCATGAAGGATACTTATCAATATGATCTGGATAGAAGTGTAAAATGCAGCAATTTTATCGGTGATGTTATAGATATGGCAGCGGAGGCAGGATTTGAGGAAATGCTCCTAACCGGACATATAGGCAAATTGGTTAAGCTCTCCGGGGGAATGTTGAATACCCATTCTAAAGAGGGTGACTGCCGGATGGAGCTTATGACAGCAGCGGGAATTCAGGCCGGAATACCCTTAAAAGCTGCAAAGGATATTCTTAACAGTGTCTCTACGGAGGAAGCAGTCCGAATATTGAAAGAGTATGGAAAAATTGCGGATACCATGGAAATTATTATGGAAAAAGCATGTTACTACCTGAATAGGCGTGGAGCTGGAAGGCTTCGTATAGAATGTATCATGTACTCCAATGAATTTGGAGAACTGGCTAAAAGTAAGGGCGCAGAAGAACTATTGCAAAAAATTAAGGAGGTGGCTGGGTAACTATGGTCTATTTTGTGGGAGCAGGAACCGGAGCAGTAGATTTAATTACCGTAAGAGGAATGGGTTTACTAAAGAAAGCAGATGTGGTTATCTATGCAGGCTCTTTAGTAAATCCGGAGCTTCTGGAATATGTAAAAGAAGATTGCAGCATCTATAATAGTGCCAAAATGACTCTGGAAGAAGTGATAGAGGTTATACAGGGTGCGGAGCTGCATAATAAGAATACAGTGCGTCTTCATACAGGTGATCCCAGTATTTATGGAGCAGTCAGGGAGCAGATGGACCTTCTGGATGAGCTTGGGATAGCCTATGAAAGCTGTCCTGGGGTCAGCGCCTGCTTTGGAGCTGCGGCATCATTAAACTTGGAATATACACTACCGGGAATCTCACAAAGCCTGATTATTACCAGAATGGAAGGTAAGACAGCAGTTCCGGAAGAAGAAAGCATAGAAAGCCTGGCAGCCCATGGAACCACTATGGCAATTTATTTAAGCACAGGAATGCTTGGAGCATTAAGTGAAAAACTGCTTAAAGGAGCCTATCGGCGGGATACACCGGCAGCTATAGTCTATAAGGCTACCTGGCCGGAGGAAGAGACGTATCTGTGTACTATTGAAACCTTGGAGGAAACTGCAAAGGCTCATGGAATAACAAAGACTGCCATCATTCTGGTTGGAGATGCCATAGCACATCAAAATTACAGCCGTTCCAGATTATATGCTCCGGACTTTGAAACAGAATTTAGAGGAAAGAGGGTATGAAGTTAAGCATAATAAGCTTTACCTCAAGAGGACTGGCACTTTCTCTTTCAGTACAAAAAGATATGGGACAGGAGATGGAAGTCAATATTTATACAAAATATAAGAGATTGCCGGAGGTGGATAAAGCCCATGCCAAAGAGGAGGGCAATGGAAAGGCAGAGTATATTAAGGAGAATCTTCTAACATGGACCGGAGAGCAGTTTCATTCAGAGAATGCTTTGCTATTTATAGGAGCCAGCGGTATTGCCATACGTGCTATTGCACCTTTTGTAAAGGATAAATTGGAGGATCCAGCTATTTTGGTTATGGATGAGGCAGGCAGGTTTGTCATACCGGTGTTATCAGGACATTATGGTGGTGCCAATGAACTTGCAAGAAGGATAGCGGATAAGTTAGGTGCAGTGGCAGTAATCACCACAGCTACAGATGTAAACAGATTATTTGCGGTAGATGTATTTGCCAGGAAAAATAATCTTGTCATCTGTGACCGGAAGGGAATTAAAGAAGTTTCATCAGCAGTCCTTGCAGGAGAGAAGGTAACCATTGCTATTGCTGGCGACTATGATGGAAAATTACCAGAAGAACTGGCCCTGATTTCTTACCCCGCCATGGATAAGGCATCCGTTATTGTCTCTCCCTTTTTAGAAGATGGGGAGAAAACAGACCTGCAGCTTTGCCCTAAGGCTTATATCCTTGGAGTTGGATGCAGACGCGGGAAATCTCTTTCTGAGATAGAGGAAGTGATAGGAAAGGAACTGTTAAAAGCCGGAATCCGGAGAGAGTCATTGGCAGCGCTTGTCTCCATTGACCGAAAGAAAGAGGAAGTGGGTTTGCTGGAATATGCAAAAAAATACCATCTGGCTTATCAAACTTTTTCGGAGGAAGAACTAAAGAATATCCCCGGAGAATTTACTTCCTCCTCTTTCGTACAGGAACAGGTGGGTGTGGATAATGTTTGTGAGCGTGCAGCCATGGCAGCTTGTGGAGAGGGTGGAAGGCTGCTTACAAAAAAATACCCGGAGAATGGGATTACTGTAGCAATTGCAGAACGAAAATGGAGTGTGACTTTTGATGAAATATAATATTTATGTTGTAGGAATGGGTCCGGGAGCAGAAGAAATGATGACCTCTCAGGCAGTAAGGGCTTTGGAGAATAGTGAGGTTATTATTGGTTATCCGGTATACCTGAATCTGTTGGCGGAACGCTTTTCAGAGAAAGAATTCTTGTCCACACCCATGAGAAAAGAAGCAGAGCGCTGCAGAATGTGCTTTGAGGAAGCTTGTAAGGGCAGGAAGGTGGCTATGATCTGCAGCGGAGATGCAGGGGTATATGGAATGGCCTCCCTGATGTATGAGATGAATAAGGAATATCCGGATTGTAAGCTTACCATTATTCCGGGAATAACTGCAGCCAATAGCGGAGCGGCATGCCTTGGAGCACCATTAGGCCACGATTATTGTGTGATAAGCTTAAGTGATTTATTGACTCCCTGGGAAACCCTTGAGGGAAGATTACGGGCAGCGGCCACAGGCGATTTCTGTATTGCCATTTATAATCCTTCCAGCCATAAGAGAGCGGATTATTTAAGAAAAGCCTGTGATATTTTACTGGAGCAGCTTGAGGAAAGCAGAATGTGCGGATATGTGGAGAATATAGGACGGGAAGGAACAAGAACCGTTACCTGTACACTAAAGGAGTTAAGAGAAGCGCAGGTTAATATGTTTACAACCGTATATATTGGTAATTCCCAGACAGAGCTTCTGGAAGGGAAATTAGTTGCAAAAAGGGGATATCAGCTATGAAACAGATACTGATTTTTTCAGGAACAACGGAAGGGCGGAGCTTGGCAGAATATTTATGCAGAAGGGGCCTTCGTTGTACGGTTTGTGTGGCTACGGAATATGGAGAACAGGTTATGAATAAGCTGGAGGACCTTACGGTTCGACAGGGCAGGATGACCGGGGAAGAAATGAAGCTTTATATAGAAGAGGGGGATTTCTTGGGAGTAGTGGATGCCACTCACCCCTTTGCAACGGTTGTCTCGGATAATATTGTGGAGAGTATGAAGGATAGCCATCTTCCTTATTTCCGTCTAAAGAGAGATACAAATAACGGACTGAAAGAGGGGGAAAATATTCAGTTTTTTGAGGACAATGAAACCTGCGCTGCAGCTTTGGAGGGTTTGGAGGGAAATATCCTTTTGACTACCGGGAGCAAAGAATTGGCGGTATACAGCAGATCCGATAAGCTTCGTCCACGGCTTTATGTAAGAGTCTTGCCGGGACTGGAAAGCATTACTCTGTGCCATGAGAATGGAATTACAGGAAAGCAGATACTTGCCATGCAGGGACCTTTCTCCGTGGAACTAAATGAAGCCATTATAAGGCAATATGATATTCGATGCATGGTTACCAAGGAAAGCGGAAATAATGGGGGCTTTTTAGAAAAGATGCAGGCTGCCCAAAATACCGGAATCAAGGCAATGGTAATCGGAAATCCGGAGAAGAAAGAGGGATATACTTTTCGGGAAGTCTGCAATGAATTGGAGAAGCTCACTGGAATTAAGCTGGAACAGGAATGCAATATGGATATTTCACTGGTAGGCATGGGAATGGGAGCTCCGGCACTATTAACCATAGAGGCTAAGGAGCAGATTAAGGAGGCGGGTATAATTTTTGGTGCAGAACGGCTTTTGGAAGGCATTCCATCCAATGTTGAAAAACTGCCCTATTACATGGCAAAGGATATTATACCAAATTTAATTGTGCGGTCTCCAAAGCATGGATATCATGAAAAGTTGAAAGTTGCCATATTGTTTTCCGGGGACACCGGATTTTACAGCGGAGCCGGAAAACTTTATGAAGAACTGCAAAATGAGATTAAAGCCGGAAAATTAACCGGGGAAGTAAGAATCTACCCAGGAATCTCCTGTGTATCCTACCTGGCAGCAAAGCTGGGATGCAGCTGGCAAGATTCAGAAATTTTAAGTATTCATGGAAGGGCTGCTAATATCTTAGAAGCAGTGAAAACAAATGAAAGGACATTTCTTCTAGTCTCCGGGTTAGAGGATATGAAAGCACTTGGTTCCATGCTTATGAAGGCAGGTATGGAAGAGGTAAAAGTCTCTGTGGGATATCAACTATCTTATCCGGAAGAACAGATTATGATATTGTCACCGGCGGATTGTCTTACCCTTGAGGCGGAAGGACTTTATGTCTGCCTGCTGGAGAATTACAACTGGAAAAACAGAATCCTTACTCATGGGTTGTCAGATGAAGCCTTTCTCAGAGATAAGGTTCCTATGACCAAGGAAGAGATAAGGGAAATATCCATATGCAAGCTTCAATTATATGGCGATGGGGTTCTTTATGACATCGGAAGCGGAACAGGCTCTATAGCGGTGGAGTGTGCCAGGCTGTCAGAATGCCTGCAGGTATATGCAATTGATAAGAAGAGGGAAGCTGTTTGCTTAACTAAAGAGAACCGGTCGCAGTTTAACCTTAACAATATAACTGTAATTGAAGGAGAAGCTCCGGAGGCATTTAATGGACTTCCTGCTCCCACTCATGCTTTCCTTGGTGGAAGCAGCGGAAACATGAAGGGTATTCTTGAGAAACTTTATGAAATAAATCCCCGGCTGCGTGTGGTTATCAATGCTATAACTTTGGAAACGATCAGTGAAGTTACAGCTCTTCTAAGTGTTCTACCGATAGAAAATCAGGAGATTGTACAGGTTCAGGTGAGCAGAGCCAAAACTTTGGGAAGATATCATTTGCTGCAGGGGGAGAACCCCGTTTATATCATCTCCTTTGACTTTAAAGTTTATAGGGAAGGAGTGGAAGGTTGAAAGAATTTCATTCTTTCAAAGTGAAATTACTTTCAACATGAGATTTGTGCTACGCACGAAGTCTCCAGATTTTGAAAGGAGAATGGTTATAAAAATGAAGGTACCAAGAATTATGATCGCGGCGGTAAGCAGCGGAAGCGGTAAAACATTCCTTACCTGCTCTTTATTACAGGCTTTGGTGGATTTAGAAAAGAAGGTAGCTGCCTTTAAATGTGGACCAGACTATATTGATCCTATGTTCCATCAGAAGGTGATTGGTGTGCCCTCTAAGAATCTGGACACTTATTTTACCGGTGAGAATGTAACAAAGTACCTGCTTTTAGAGGGGGCAAAAGAAAAAAACATCTCAATTATTGAAGGGGCAATGGGGTTGTATGACGGTCTGGGAGGAATAAAGGAAGAAGCTTCCTCTTATCACCTGGCTAAGGTTACAAAGACACCTATTATTCTGGTTATAGACGGACATGGCATGGGAAGGTCAGTCATTCCGCTGATAAGTGGTTTTCTGCAATATGATAGGTCACAACTGATTTGCGGAGTGATTTTAAATAACATTACAGGGATGTTTTATGAGACCTTAAAGCCGGAACTGGAAGCTCAGATACCCGTTCCTGTTCTGGGGTATTTCCCCAAGCAAAAGGATATTCATCTGGAGAGCAGACATCTTGGGCTTCAGATGCCCCACGAGATAGCAGACCTTAAGAAACAGGTAAAAAAATCAGCTGATATTATTAAGACTACAGTCAGTATTGACAAAATAATGGCACTTGCTTTACAAGCAGTAGATTTGGAAGCGGAGGAGGTTTTAATTACCCCGGAGGAGAAGAATATACGAATCGGAGTAGCAAGAGATGAAGCCTTTTGTTTTTATTATGAAGACAATTTAAAGCTTCTTCAAAAATTCGGTGCCGAGTTGATTTACTTCTCACCCTTAAGGGATTCAAAGCTTCCCGATCATGTCCATGGCATTCTTTTAGGAGGTGGATATCCGGAGCTTTACGCAAAGGAATTATCAGAAAACAACCAGATGAAAGCAAGTGTGAAAGAAGCTATTGATAATGGTATGCCTTCCATAGCGGAATGTGGCGGCTTTATGTATCTTCATGAAACCATGGAGGATATGGAGGAAAGAGCTTATTCCATGGTGGGGGCGGTAAGAGGCAGATGCCACTATACCGGGAAGCTGGTGCGGTTCGGTTATATCAATATTATGGAAGGAAAAGGGAATTTTCTAAGTAAAAATACCGGCATCAGAGGACATGAATTCCATTATTATGACAGCACGGTGAACGGGACCTCCTGTATCGCACAAAAACCGGTATCCGGAAAGGAATGGCAGTGTATTCATGCTGCGAAAAGCCATTGGTGGGGTTTTCCGCACCTATATTACTATTCAAATCCTGGTTATGTAAAGTATTATTTGGAGAGGGCGCTGGAATATGGGAAAGTCTTATGAACAAAAATCCATTGATTATTATTCATACATTTCCAAGTTAGGAAATTGGAATACGGTTTATAAGGTGATCTTTTCTGTGGGAGCTTTAATAACGGTAATAGGGGCAGATTCCATTGGGATTTCCCTGGCAACTATACTGTTCATGATGATTCTCAGCGTTGGAGTGGGGAAAATACCCGGGAAAGCTTACTTAAGGCTTATGAGAATACCAGTTACCTTCCTTTTGATGGGAGCAGTGGCGATTATGGTGCAAATTGGAAGTGGACATAACAGTGTATTTTATATCAGCTTTTTTCAAACCAAGCTGTATATTACAAGGGATAGCCTTTCACTGGCAGGTAATGTGACCTTAAAAGCCCTTGCAGCTATTAGTGCCTTCTATATGCTGACACTTTCCACACCTATGGGAGAAATTATATCTGTGCTTAGAAGAATTCATGTGCCCGGTTTGGTACTGGAATTGATGCATCTAATCTACCGGTATATTTTCATCTTGTCAGAGACCAATCAGAAACAAAAAGATGCAGCAAGATCAAGACTTGGATATTGTGATTTGAAGACTTCTTTTCACACCTTTAGCAGCGAGATGGCCAATCTGTTAGTATTATCCATGAAAAAGGCTGATATGTATTACGATGCCATGGAAGCAAGAGGCTATGATGGAACCGGGAGGTTTTGGGAAGAAACAAAGGTACTAACAGGGAAGCAGCTGATGTACGGGGTATTCTATATCCTATTACTTATACTGGTTTTTATAATCCTACGGAGGAATGGCTAAATGAAGGAAAAAATTCTGGAGGTAAACCATTTGATGTTTGCCTATGATAGGAATCATCAGACATTAAAGGATATTAGTATTGCAATCTATCAACAGGAAAAGATTGCGGTTCTGGGTGCCAATGGAGCCGGTAAGACTACCTTTTTCCTGAACTTAAATGGTGTCAGAGAACCTACATCAGGAGAGATCCGGTATCGTGGTGAATTAATTGACAGGAAAAATATAAATAAGTTAAGGAGAAATGTAGGTATCGTCTTTCAGGATGCCGATAGCCAGATCATCGCTTCCACAGTAAAGGCAGAGGTAGCCTTTGGTCCAATGAATATGAAGCTTCCAAGAGCTGAGGTTGAGGAAAAAACCATGGCGGCCATAAGGGAAATGAACCTTGAGGACTATACCGCACGGCCGCCCCATTATCTTAGCGGCGGAGAGAAAAAAAGGGTCAGTATAGCGGATATTCTGGCCATGGATTCTGAAATTATGATATTTGACGAACCCACCGCATCCCTGGATCCGGTGAATGCTCAGGTACTGGAAGAAATACTGGATAAAATTGAGGAGAAAGGTAAGACAATTCTTCTTTCAACACATGATGTAGATTTTGCCTATCGTTTTGCAAAGCGGATTCTGGTTTTCTGTGATGGGCAGCTGATTGGTGACGGAACGGCGCAGGAAATATTTGAGGATGAAGATTTATTAAAAAAAGCAAATTTAAAAAAGCCTGTTTTCATGGAGTTATATGACTTGCTTAAGGATAGGGGAAAGATCAAAGAAACAACAGAGTATCCAAAAAAAATATCAGATTTTGCTTTGCTTTTATAAAGAAAGGTAACAACGAGTCGTTGTTCCGAATAAATCAATAAAGAAAGGTATTAGGTTGAAAAAATTTTCAACCGGCAATTTGTGTATAGCACAAAATTGTTATCAATATTAAAAGGTGTTAAAGCACCGGAAATGAGGTTAATATGTCTACAAAACAGAAAAAGATGATTTTTGCACTGGCAGTCCTATCGGTAATCATGGGCTTTGTCCCTAAAGCCTATGGAATGCACATTATGGAGGGGTATCTTTCACCGAAATACTGTATTGCCTGGGGAGTTTTAAGTATTCCATTTTTAGTGGCAGGATATTTATCTATTAAAAAGAAACTAAAAGAGAATAGAAAAAATATTACTTTGCTTGCAATGTCAGGAGCGTTTATCTTCTTGATATCTTCCCTGAAGATCCCATCTGTGACAGGAAGCTGCTCCCATATGACAGGAACCGGGCTAGGAGCAATTTTATTTGGACCGACGGCGGTTAGTATTCTGGGAATTATTGTATTGCTATTTCAGGCAATTCTCCTTGCCCATGGGGGACTGACCTCACTGGGTGCCAATACTTTTTCCATGGCAATTGCCGGCCCGCTACTTAGTTTTGGTATATTCAAACTTTGTAAAAAACTAAAAGTCAATCCCATGGTAAGTGTTTTTTTAGCGGCTTTTTTTGGAGATATCTTTACATATTGTATTACAAGCTTCCAGCTTGCTATAGCCTACCCTTCTGAAGAAGGCGGAGTAATAGCCTCCGTTGGAAAGTTCTTAGGAGTTTTTGCACCAACACAGCTTCCACTTGCGGTTCTGGAAGGAATTCTTACTGTTTTAATCATGATTGCATTAAAAACATATGCAAGTCAGGAACTTAAGCTGGTTAATCTAAATATGGAGGAAAACTAATATGAATAAGACAAAAAGAACAGTTATCCTATTAATTATTGCAGCTATATTGATAGCACTAATACCTCTTTTCGCACTAAAAGGTGCGGAGTTTGGCGGCTCTGACGATGCCGGAAGTGTTATGATTGAGGAGATTAGCGGAAGCTATGAACCATGGTTTACACCAGTTTTGGAGACCATGATTAAGGGAGAGCTTCCGGGCGAAGTAGAAAGTCTCTTCTTCTGCCTTCAGACAGGAGTTGGAGTTGGTATTCTGGCTTTTTGTATTGGACGTTTTGTGGAACGCAAGAAGTGGACAAATTCGAAGGAAACAATATAAGTTATAATAATGTTCTCATGTATTTGGAGACGACTCACCAAGGGAATTGTTATGCAATTCCCTTTGCAAATATTGTTCTGATGCCCTAGTTAGTGGGTTATCGGCAGCATGGAGGATTATATGAAACAGGGAATTCTGATTGTAAGTTTTGGAACCACACATAAGGACACCAGAGAGAAGAATATTGAAAAGCTGGCAGAAACGGTTCGGGAAAATTTCCCGGACTGGAATATCTATCAGGCTTATTCCAGTGGTATTGTAAGAAATATTTTAAGAAAAAGAGATAACATGATTGTCCTTGATATAAGAGAGGCATTAGAACGGATGAAGCAGGAGGGGATTACCCATGCGCTGGTGCTGCCCACACATATCATAGATGGCATTGAGAATAACAAAATGAAGCAAACCGTGGAAAGCTACAGAGAGTTTTTTACTGATATAAAAATAGCACATGCACTCCTTGAAAATGAGGAGGATTGTGAGTATACGGCAAAAGCTTTCTGGAAGGAAATAGAGAAGACAGCGGGAGATAAACCTGTTATACTTATGGGGCACGGATCTTCTCACAAAGCAGACAGATTTTATGCTATGGTTGAGAAGGAGATGCGGAGCTATTCAGGAAAGGAAATCTATATAGCAACGGTGGAAGGCGCAATTACCATTGAGGATGTAATAGAGGGATTGAATGCATCCCAAAGGGAAAAAGGTTCCGTGCTGCTGCTCCCCTTTATGTTGGTGGCAGGAGACCATGCCGTAAATGATATGGCCGGGGAGGAGGATTCCTTTGCTTCAAAATTAAGAAATGAGGGTTATGAGCCGAAATGTATTTTAAGGGGAATTGGGGAATATGACGGGATACGTGATCTTTACATTAAACATTTAAGAGAGGCAAGTACGCTGCTGGATATCAATACTTAATCCAAGATTGATAATTTGCAGAGGAATAGAATTAGGATATATGAAAAAAATTTTGAAAATAACAGTACTGATATTTAGTCTTTGTCTTCTGGCAGGGTGCAATAAACAGGATAAAAGTCCAGCTGATACATCGGAAGAGGGAACGACCTTTACCGACAACCTTGGATACAACGTAATCATAAATCATCCTCAAAAAACAGCGGTGTTATCCGGAAGCTATGCAGACGCATGGCAGCTGGCTGGAGGGGCA
Source organism: Anaerocolumna sp. (assembly GCF_032079385.1). Classification (NCBI taxonomy): domain Bacteria; kingdom Bacillati; phylum Bacillota; class Clostridia; order Lachnospirales; family Lachnospiraceae; genus Anaerocolumna; species Anaerocolumna sp. Next base: position 8,295 of record NZ_DAMAUC010000032.1, on the reverse strand, counting down.
ATAACAGCTGCTACAGAGGATGCTATGGATATACTTTTGTCTCCGGAAGAAGTAGTGAGTCTTGGAAAATTAAACACCCCTAATATAGAGAAAATGATTGGCGAGAACATTGACTTTGCAATTATGTCCAGTGGGATTGCCGAGCAGGTTGGAATACGTGATACCCTGGAGGCGGCAGGTATTAAGACAGCCTACTTTAAGGTAGAAACCTTTGAGGATTATGCAGCCATGATGAAAATCTTTACAGACATTACCGGGAATAAAGATTCTTATCAAACAAATGTGGAAGATGTACGCTCTGAGATAACTGCACAGATTGCCAGAGCAGATGGAAGCAGTCCCACCATATTATTCCTAAGAGCATATTCCACCGGCGTAAAAGCACAGGGAAGCGATACAATGACAGGTCAGATGCTAAAGGAATTAGGCTGTGTAAATATTGCAGACAGTGAGGATAGTTTATTAAAGGATTTGAACATGGAAGCAATTATTGCGGCAGATCCGGATTATATATTTGTAACTACCATGGGAGAATCCAAGGAGGCCGCTCTAAAGATGGTGGATGAGTTATTAATATCCAATCCTGCCTGGAGTGGACTTACGGCAGTAAAGGAAAACCGTTACCATGTATTACCTAAGGAACTATTTCACATGAAACCGAACAATCGCTGGGGAGAGAGCTATCAGATATTAGCGGATTATTTATATGGTGAAAAGTAAACAAGAAATAAAGGCGAATAAAAGAATATGGATCATGTTGTTGTTGCTTCTGATCATGATATGTGTAGGTATATTAGGGGGAGCAGCAAAGATATCTCTTAGAGACTTCCAGGAACTAATCCTGGGGGATAGTAATACGGCAGCGGGCCGGATATTACTTTATGTCCGGCTTCCCCGGGTAGCGGGTGCCGTTATTGCCGGAGCCGGACTTGCAGTGGCGGGTGCTATTATTCAGACAATTCTGAATAATCCCCTTGCAGGACCTAATATTATTGGAGTCAATTCTGGAGCCGGATTGGCTGTGGTTCTGTGCGGACTTTTATTGCCGGGAACCTATTTCCTACTGCCGATAGCAGCCTTTATGGGAGCTTTTTTTACGGTCATATTCGTGTACTATCTGGGGAAGAAGACGGGTTCCTCCAAGATAACGCTGATACTGGCAGGTGTAGCTGTCAATAGCTTTCTGGGTGGTATTACAGATGCAGTTTATACCTTCAGTGAAGAATCTCTCATTGCAGGTAATGCGTTTAAAATCGGTGGATTAAATGGCGTTAATGTGAATATTTTAAAATATGCCGGTGTGTTTATCATTATGGCAGTCACAATTGTTCTCTTGTTTCATAATGAATTGGAGATACTGTCATTAGGAGAGGAGACCGCAAAGACTCTGGGACTTCCGGTTTCTTTTTACCGTTTCCTGTTTCTGATGCTGGCAGCGGCATTGTCAGGTGCAGCGGTGAGTTTTGCGGGGCTGTTGGGGTTTGTAGGCCTAATAGTTCCCCATATTGCCAGGATGCTGGTAGGGGAGGAATGTAAATACTTTATCCTTGCCTCTGCTTTACTTGGAGCATTGTTCTTACTAATCTGTGATTATATTGCAAGAACCTGGTTTGCACCCTATGAACTTTCTGTGGGAATTATTTTATCTTTTGTAGGGGCACCATTCTTTGTATATCTGCTATTTCGCAGCAGAAGGAGGAACCGGAATGCTTAAACTTGAGAATATTACAGCCGGCTATGGTAAGATTCCGGTAATAAAAGATATTAACTTAGAATTTGAAAAGGGCAGGATAACAACTATTATTGGACCTAATGGAAGCGGGAAAAGTACCCTTCTAAAAGCAATTGTGGATTTATGTGAAGTTTGGCAGGGGGCCATCTATCTAAAAGGAAAAAGCAGAGAGTTGATAGGTCAGAAAGAGTTTGCAAAGCAGGTTTCTTATTTGCCCCAGATTCATACCGGGGGAGCCATTACGGTTGGAAGAATGGTACTGCATGGCAGATTCCCATACCTTTCTTACCCAAGACATTACCGCAGAGAGGATTATGAGTGCTGCACGAGGGCGATGGAAAGAACGGGAATCTTATCTTTGCGGGATAAGAAAGTGGAAGAACTATCAGGAGGACAGAGACAGAAAGTTTATCTGGCTATGGCGTTAGCCGGAGAGACGGAGTTATTTCTCTTTGATGAACCTACCACTTATCTTGATATTAACTATCAGCTGGAGTTGCTGCAGATTATAGAGCAGCTAAAGGGGCAAGGTAAAACAATAATAACGGTATTACATGATTTGGACTTCGCTCTGCGTATATCAGATACCATAATCGTTATGAAACAAGGACTGATTGCTAAAGCAGGTACCCCGGAAGAAGTTCTAAAGAGCGGCATTATAGACGAAATTTTTAAAATTAAGGTTAAAAGTTTTCTTGATAACGAAGGAATGAAGCACTTTTATTATGAACAGAAAGACCAGGTTGAAAATACAAGTTTTTTAACCGGCAACTTAAAAAGTACTTAGCATTAAAGTTGAGATTCGATTGTAAAACAAGTTTTCAACCGACCGCTGTTGTTATTAAAAAGCGTTCAGGCGCTGGAATTGAGGTTTAAATGAGTAATATTCTATATGGAGTCGGAGTAGGTCCGGGAGATCCTGAATTATTGACTTTAAAGGCATTAAGATGCATTAAGGAAAGTGATGTAATCGTTCTTCCTACTGAGACGAAAGAGGAATGCTATGCATATCATATAGTTGAAAAAGTATATCCACAGATTGAGAAAAAAGAAATTGTATGTATGCCTTTTCCCATGATTAAAGATAAAGAGAAACTTAAAAAGGTTCATAATGAAATATATAAACAGATAGCAAAAATTTTAGCTAAAAATAAAACGGTTGCATTTCTTGTAATAGGAGATCCTTCTATATATTCCACCTACAGCTATATTCATTCCAAAGTGATAGAGAATAAGGGCACCGCGATTATGATTAATGGAATTCCCTCCTTTTGCGCAGTTGCGGCAGCACTTGGCATTTCTTTAGGAGATAATAGAGACGAAATACATATTATACCTGGCTCCTATGATGTAGGTCATACTTTGGAGCTGGAGGGAACAAAAATCTATATGAAGTCGGGAAAAAAGCTGGAAGAATTAAAGAAGGCTATACTGGATTATAAGGATTTAGATTGTTTGGAGGTTTATGCTGTATCAAATTGCGGAATGAAAGATGAAGCAATCAGTATTGGGGTGAATAATCTGGATACGGAAAGCAGTTATTTGACTATCGTTATTGTGAAAGAAAAAGTTTGAAAGGAACAGCTATATATGGAGAATTCATATCGTTTTTTTGAAAACAGGGACTGTAAGTATTTTCCGTGCCATAAGGGACTTGAGAACTTTAACTGCCTTTTCTGCTATTGTCCTTTTTACACAAGAGTAAATTGCCCGGGAAAACCGGAGTACAAGGAATATGACGGTAAGGTAATTAAAGTTTGTACTAATTGTACATTCCCACATCGACCGGAAAACTATGATGTCATTATAAAGTTACTAAAGGAATAATAATTATTATTATATTAAAAAGGCAATGTTCTTCTTTACTGAAAACATAGCCTTTTTTCTATATGTTGTTCTCTTACAAAATTAAAAATCATTGCTTTCAGTGGGCTAAATGAATACAATGTAATTAATCCCAATAGAGAAGATGCCGAAAGATTTTTTGTGTCATTTTTCTGCTCAGTGTATATTTAATGGGCTATTTTAGAAGTTTTAGTACCTCGCTTATTTGTGCATCAATTGAGAGGACATGCTTTTATGAAAACAATATACTATTACTAAGGAGTTGACTGTATGGAATGGATTGAAAGGTTAAATAGGGCGATTGGTTATATTGAAGAACATATTAGTGAGAAAATAGATTATGACCAGATTGCAAAAGTAGCATGCTGTTCAACATATCATTTTCAGAGAATGTTTGCTTATATGGCAAATGTCTCTCTTTCTGAATATATCCGCCGCAGGCGAATGTCCTTGGCAGCTGCGGATTTACAATGCGGAGATGAAAAGGTCGTCGATGTTGCATTAAAATATGGGTATTCATCTCCCACAGCTTTTAACAGAGCGTTTCAAAGTGTGCATGGAATTGCACCCTCTCTTGTAAAAGAGAAAGGCGTATCCTTAAGAGCCTATCCACCTATCAGCTTCAAAATAATAATTAAAGGAGCAGATGAAATGAACTACAGAATTGAAAAGAAAGAAGCATTCCGTATTATAGGAATTGCACAGCCCCTTCACCATGAAATAGAAAAGAACTTTGAGATTGTACCCCAAATGTGGCAGAAGGCTGCTATGGATGGAACAATACCTAAATTAGCTTCCATGATGGAAGGGGAACCTATGGGCGTGTTAGGTGTAAGTGTCTGCAATGATCTTGAAGAATGGAAGTATTTTATTGCTGTTGCAAGTGCAAAAGGAATAGAGAATCAGGGGCTGCAGGAATATATGATTTCTCCTTTTACATGGGCAGTATTCCCGGGAGAAGGTCAATGCCCTCAGGCTATACAAGAGTTAGAGCAGCGGATTATAACAGAATGGCTTCCAACCTCCGGTTACGAGTATGATAATGGGCCGGATATAGAAGTTTATCTTAATCAAGAACCAAAAAATTCCAGGTTTGAGGTATGGATTCCTGTAAGAAAGAAGAATTAACCTTACAAAAATGTTAGTTTATTGTAAGTTTAAGCTATGGCACAATAATACTCCTGTGATACAATATAATTATATTATGTTGAAAGGAGTATGGAATATGAAAAAAATATTGAAATCTATGTTACTTGTATGTTTTCTTATTTTTCTTTCTATTTTTACAATAAAGGTTTATCCAGTTGTTCGAAGTGGATATGATATGTATCGCAATTCAAAGAAAACTGTTAATCTGGATAAAACCATAGCGGAAGTCCAAAGTCGTGATAATTACGTTAAACTTGATGAGGTTTCCGAAGAATTTATAAAAGATTTAATCAAGTCAGAGGACAAAAGATTCTACAGCCACAGCGGTTTTGATCTCATTGCAACAACAAGGGCAATGTTTAATAATATTAAGCTTGGATACTTTGCTCAAGGTGGGAGCACCATAACCCAGCAGCTTGCAAAAAATATATATTTTTCATTTGAAAAGAGATTAGAACGAAAAGTAGCGGAACTTTTTGCCGCCCGTGATATTGAACGGCATTTAACAAAAGATCAGATACTGGAACTATATATAAATATTATTTACTTTGGGGAAGGCTGCTATGGAATAAAGGAAGCTTCTTATCATTATTACGGTGTTTCTCCCAGTGATCTAACATCGGAGCAGGTTGCCGCACTTGTCTGGACTATTAAGAGTCCAAACAATTATAATCCAAATATTCTCTCCGCTATGTCTGCAAATGGAATTTAGCTATATATAATCGATGCTTTTTGCCTAATACCTGGCGATTTATAAAGAATCGAAGCATTCATGACCAGTTTAAGTCATAAGACATGGAATGTGATTCTATACTGTTTCATCATCTGCTTAAGTGTAATAAGGGCATATAGAGTCAGCTTTTAAATATCTATAAAATCAATCAAAGCATTCATAGCCGGAGTAAGTGCTTTCCCCCTGTGACATATTAGTTGTTCCCATACAGTAACCGGAAAGTTCGGGTTGGAAATTGGAAGAATTAATTTTTCATTTAGTTCTTTTGTCACCACAAATTCAGGGATAAATCCAATTCCGAAAGAATTTAAAATAAGTTCCTTTATTACCTGTACATTTCCGATTTCATATGTGGGAATGATATATTCATCAAGTTCTGCTATTATATGGTCTAAATACTTTCTATAACTGATATTTTCCTCTGTAAGATAGACGGGATACTGCTTTATATCAGATATAGTAACATTGGTTTTATCGGCAAGGGGGTGCCTGGAGGAGATATAAAAATTAGCTTTGACAGGAGCTTCTTTTAATATAACAATATCAGGACGCTGTATTTTTAAATCCAAAGTGCATACCATATCTACTTCATTATGGTTCAGTAAAGTGAACATATCCGATGTGACCCCGGTTTTTATTACTATTTTTACATTAGAATAATCTTTTTGGAAACCGGAAAGTATTTTGGGAAATAGGGAGGTACAGATGGAATCGGCCATTGCAATTCGAATGGTACCGGATACATCATCGGTACAGCCATTTAACTGTACATTTAATTCTTCAGTTAAAAGCTGTATGTTTTGAGTATATTGTAAAAATATTACGCCATTAGCAGTAAGGGCAATTTTATGCCCGATGCGGTCGAACAGCAAATGTCCTAATTCTTTTTCTAAATTAGTAATTTGTGTAGAGACAGCTGACTGTGAATAACCAAGTTCCGAAGCAGCTAAGGAAAAACTTTTTAATTCTGCAACTTTGATAAATGTTTGTATATTCTTAAAATCCATTTTTTCCTCCTGGCAATATCAAAAATATTGATGATATTATCTATATTATCAATTATATTTATTCTAACTGTTATGGTATAGTAATGGGTGAAGAAATTCAATACTAAAATACTTAGAGGTTAGATATATGAAAAAGAAGAAGGAAGCAAAGATAAACAAAAATGGGACATTTGACAGCAAATGGGGGTTCATATTCGCATGTGTTGGATCAGCAGTAGGATTGGGGAATATATGGCTTTTCCCTTATCGCCTGGGACAATATGGAGGAGCAGCATTCTTAATTCCGTACCTGCTTTTCGTTTTTCTGTTTGGCTATGTTGGTCTATCGGCTGAATTTGCAATAGGCAGGAAAGCTCAAACCGGAACATTGGGAGCCTATGAAGTTTGCTGGAAGAATTCAAAGCATGCCAAGGCAGGAAAGGCATTAGGATGGATCCCGCTAGTGGGTTCTCTTGGAATTGCAACAGGCTATGCAATTATAATAGGCTGGGTATTAAGATCCTTATTCGGCTCTGCAACAGGAGCTTTATTTAAAGTTTCCAGCGGGGACTATTTCTCAAAGGCAACAGGTGATTTTGGAAGTGTCATATGGCATATTGCAATTTTAGGAATTACGGTTCTTATTTTATTTACAGATTCCGTTGCAAGAATCGAAAAAGTCAGTAAAGTATTAATGCCCGCTTTTTATTTACTTTTTGCTTTTTTGGCAATACGGGTGCTATTTCTATCAGGCTCCGGAGAGGGTTATAAATTTCTCTTCATTCCAAAATGGGAGTCTCTATTACATATTAATACATGGATTATGGCAATGGGCCAGGCATTCTTTTCCCTGTCCATCACAGGATCTGGTATGATTGTCTATGGAGCTTATCTTGGGAAAAAAGAAGACATAGTAAATGGTTCCATGCAAACGTCCATATTTGATACCTTAGCAGCTCTATTATCTGCACTTGTAATAATGCCGGCTGTATTTTCATTTGGAATTGAACCAACAGCAGGGCCTTCACTTATGTTTTTGGTAATGCCTGATATTTTTAGGAAAATTGCATTTGGCAGAATATTTGCATGTATTTTCTTCCTTTCAGTGCTTTTAGCAGGCATTACTTCTCTAATTAATATGTTTGAAGCCGTTATTGAAAGCTTACAGTATAAATGCAAGATTTCCAGAAATGTGGCGGCCCTGATTAGCATATCAATTTCATTTATTGTAGGTGTATTCCTGGAAAATGAGTTAAATGTGGGGAAATTTATGGACTTCATTACAATTTTTGTTGTACCTTTCGGTGCAGTATTTGGAGCAATATCAATTTACTTCATTTTAGGAAAAAATAAGATTGAAGAAGAATTAAACTGCGGAAGAAAGAAAAAATTACCCAAGGCATATTCAATAATAGCCCGATACGTGTATGTACCCATAACGATTTTAATTTTCATTCTAGGCATTATATATAAAGGAATAGGATAACCCAAAAGACGATAGACTTCATAAATAAATTTATCGCAGTAGGACGCTTTGCCTGAGGGGGTTGTAGAGAACCCAGAAAGTGTTACTGGGGCTTTCATAATGACTTAATTTATGTTTTGTTAGGATAACATGGTGTATAGGATAAATTTTGCTACCGCAGATGCTTTGCATCTGTTACCCTCGTGCGGCATGGCCTTTGTAGAGCCTCAAAGCGCATGACAAGTATCGCAGAGGGCGATACTCGTCACTGAGTCTCTAGTCGGCCATAAACAGCCTTCTCGGTCGGATGACGCCAAATTTACCCTATACACCACGTTATCCTAATTTACTTTATCGAAAGTCATTACGAAAACCCAATCAACAC
>NZ_DAMAUC010000031.1:0-52361 GCF_032079385.1 Anaerocolumna sp. | reverse complement strand
TGTAGTTTTATTTTACATCAGTTTGAAGGTTTACACAAACTTTGGGATACTCCCGCCCCTGCTTCTGATACTTTGTTAAAATAATTAAATCCTGTATGTAAATAATAGAATGACCGTCACCAACCACACGAATAATACCGATTAACTTATTATTATCCCAAAGAGATACTACTCTAAGAGAATTATCATAAGCAAGTTTTAGCATGTCAATATTATTAGTATAATTACTCCAGCCTGCATCCTTATATAAATCAATTAAATCAGAAATATCAGGAATAATATTATCCTTGATTTCTATATTATTTGCAAAGTCTTTTGACTTAATAAAAGATTCAATCTTGCCTAATAACATCGGCTGAATATTTGGATAAGTCCATTTATCCGGCAATTGCTCAAACAATTCGACTCTTTCTATCTCTGATTCAGGTAACTGACCAAACTCTGTTATATCTGCATAAAATAACATACCAAAAGATTCAGTGATTCCGTCAAAAAAAGAATAAACACATACTTCTTCTAAAGTATATGTAACTGCCCCGGTTTCTTCATATAATTCTCTTCTGGCTGTGGTTACAATATCCTCATTCAATTCTCTATGCCCACCAGGACATTCATATGTTGTACGTTCCCTATGTTTACAAAATACCCATTTACCATCCGATTTGGATACGATTACAGCAAACTTTAACAGTGAATCCTCTATATGATCATAAAAATTAACTTTTACCATCTTTTTCTCTCCTAACATTATTTTATAATTAAAAACGTTTAGAAGGAATCGAACTTTATCCTTCTATTATAAAGAAGAACATCGCAATTTTCCCATTATTTATACCCCCATGCTTATTCATGAATATATCATTTTACCATATATCTTAAAATGATATGAGCCACTAGTATTATACAATAAACGAGATAATATATACAATTAGCTCAGCAAACCTAGCTAATTTTCCAATTATCATTAAATTCCTATAAAAGAAAACATTAACCCATTTCATCACACAGCTTTGCCCCCATAAAATTAAATTGACCTTAGAGAGCAGGGGCGGCTAACTATTTATAGTGACTTTGCGAAATTCGTTATGGTTCTTATACTATAGGAATCGCGCCAATATTTAAAAATTGTGATGTTTGAGCCGGGAGAAGCCCGGCGAGTTCGCAATTTTTAAATATGCTTTAAGCGATTACTATAGTATTAGAACCATCGAATTTCACTACGGAACAATAAATAGTTAGCCGCCCCTGCTCTCTAAGGTCTGACTAACCTGAATTAGGCAAAGCGTCCTAAAGCGTCCTAAAGCGTCCTAAAGCGTCCTAAAGCGTCCTAAAATCTTTATTTACGCTTCATATAATCAGCAACATCCGTCTTTAATTTCTCCCAGGCATCCTCATGATCTACATAGTACAGCGGACAAAGCTTTCCGGAAACATCATAGTGCCGGATAATATCATCCGTCTTTAAGCGATATTCCGTACATATCCAACTCAGCAAAGCAACAAGAGATTTGTAAGTCTTATCATTGAATTTACCAGTTTCATCCGGATGGCAGCATTCAATGGAGATGGTATCTACATTTCTGTCGTTAGAGGCATAAGATATTTCATCTAAGGGTATACATTGAATGATTTCCCCTTCTAAGCCAATTACAAAGTGGCTGCTGGCAGAAGTGGTTTTATTAATTCTAAGATTTTCAAAGTAATTTCGGTTTGCTTCTCCCGATGTAGCAGGATTAGCTGTATAATGTACCACTACGCTATTGACTTCCTTTAAAGGAATTTGTGGTCTGGAATATTCATTTGGTGTTAATAACATTTGTTCCACTTTCCTATTGCCTATACTGGTTAATGTCTTTGGAATTTTTTTATAGTGAGCAAGATTTTGAAGTTTAATTCCATATAAAATGCCGATTCCCAATAGAAGCATTATTATAGAAGTAGTAAATACTAATTTTACTTTTCTACGGAGCCGTTTTCTCCGTAATGATTTTTTACTATATAATTTATTCATTGAAAAGATAACCTTTCTTTTGGAATATTAACTATGAAAATTCCATGAGTATACTTATTTTATATAAATATTAAAGTAAACTCATGGAATATGTATTCATTATACTTCTTTAAAGCTTATAAGCAATTACTAATTATGTTTTATAAAGATAATACAATATCCTGATTCAACGGTTCATATTGTCGATAACGAACTCCAGTAGAATTCAACATTCGTTTTGCAGCTTTTACTGCATCTGTTTCAGCATATTTATCACTCATGTATATAATTTCCGTAATTCCTTTTTGAATTAATGCCTTGGTACATTCGTTACAAGGAAACAAAGTAACATATATTTTGGCGCCTTTCATATGAATGCCTGTATAATTAAGAATTGCATTCATTTCTGCATGGCAGACATAAAAATATTTAGTATCTAATGCAGAGCCTTCTCGTTCCCAAGGGTACTCATCATCAGAACAACCGATGGGCATTCCGTTATAACCTACAGAAAGTATTTTATTATCTTCGCTGACAATACAAGCACCAACACAGGTACTGGGGTCTTTACTCCGTTTTGCAGATAACAGGGCAATGCCCATAAAATATTCATCCCATTTTAAGTAATTTGATCGTTTCATTTCTTCCTCTTTTCTGCAGTTGTAGTTAAAAACTATATAAAACATATTTTAACATAGGTATTGATAAATGTAAATTATTTATGCTATCAGAGCAGAACATGAATAGAATCCTGTCAATTCAAAGAATAATACCAATAAATATAATTTTACAAAAACTTTACATTACAAAAATAACATTATAACAATTCGGGTATAAAATTCGAATTGTAAGTTAGGAAAAGAAAATGAAATTAAAAAGAAATCAGGGGGAATCCCTAAGGAGGAAGAAAATGAAAAAATTCTTTAATATGAAAAAAATTATAAGTTTTATGTTAGTATTCACTATGATGTTTGTTCTGTCGGCTTGCGGTAAAAAAGAAAAACCGGATGAAAATAAAAATAATACAGAAGAACAAACGCCTGAAGCAACAGAAACACCTACTGCAACAGAGACACCGAAAGAAACAGAGACGGCAGCACTTGCAGGAACCGTTAGTATTACAGGTTCCACTTCAGTAGAAAAAATTCTCATGGATATGATTAATGATTTTACAGCATTTAATCCTGATGTGAAAATCAATTATACAGGAACAGGTTCTTCTGCCGGTATTACAGATGCTATGAATGGAGCAAACGACATTGGAGCATCTTCCAGAAACTTAAAAGATGAAGAAAAAGGATTGGAACAAGTAGTATTTGCATATGACGGAATTGCAGTAGTTTTACATCCTTCCAATAAAATAGCGGATTTATCCATTGATCAGATACTTAAAATCTATAGTGGCGAGATCACTAACTGGAGTGAATTAGGCGGTAATGATGCAGATATTATCGTAGTATCCAGAGAAGGTGCATCCGGTACCAAAGGAGCATTTGAAGAATTAATTAAACTTGAAGATGCCGGTGGCCTGGTAGAAAGTACCACAGTAGTAGAAGGTAATGGTAACGTACAGGCAACAGTAGCAGGAAATGAGAATGCAATCGGTTATGTTTCCTTCTCCTTCATTGATGAAACAGTAAAAGCAGTTACGGTAGATGGTGTAGCAGCTACACCGGAAAATGCAAAATCCGGAACCTATGTATTATCAAGACCATTTATACTGGTATATAATAAAGATACCGTATCATCGGAGGCAGCAGCATTCCTTGAATATGTAGTAGGAGCAGATGCACAGGAATTTGTAGAAGATCACGGAGGCATAAGAATAGACTAATGAAACAGGAAGGCAAAAAAGAGATGGTAGCAAAACAGCAAAAAGATTATAAAGAAAAAGTATTTCAATTTATATTCTTGTTCAGTGCGCTGATTAGTGTAGTAAGTGTTATAGCCATTATTGCCTTTGTATTCTCAAAAGGTTTAAAACCTTTCTTTGGAGAAAATGCATACAGTTTCTTAGATTTTATAACCGGATTAAAATGGGATCCCGGTGCAGAAAATTACGGAATATTTTATATGATCGTGGGATCAGTATTAGCAACCCTGGGTGCAATTGTACTCGGGGTTCCCATTGGTTTATTAACGGCTGTATTTATTGCTGAAATTGCTCCAAAGAAAATAGTGGCTATTATCAGACCGGCTATTGAATTGTTAGCCGGAATTCCTTCCGTTATATACGGAGCATTTGGACTTGGCGTCATTGTACAGCTAATTAAAAAAGTTTCCCCTACCGGTCAGGGTGAGTCTTTATTAGCTGTTATTTGTGTATTAACCATAATGATTTTACCAACTATAATTACCCTTAGTGAAAGTAGTCTGCGTGCAGTGCCTAAATCTTACAGAGAGGCCTCCTACGGACTTGGTGCCTCAAAGATTCAGACCATATTTAAAACAGTGGTACCTGCAGCCCGTTCCGGTATACTTTCTGCAACAGTACTTGGAATTGGCAGGGCTATGGGTGAGACGATGGCTGTTATGATGATTGCCGGTAATAATATCGGTGGGCTGCCAAATAGTATTTGGTCAAAAATCAGACCTTTAACTTCCAATATTTCTATGGAAATGAGCTATGCCTCCGGAAGACATCAGGATATGTTATTTGCGACAGGCGTTATATTATTCCTATTTATATTAGTAATAAATACAGTCTTAATTAAAATAACCAGCAAAATGGGTAATGCAAATTCAAAGAAATAAAAGAATTTGAATAGGTAATTAGTACTTTGTACAATTGCCATTAGTATTAAAAAGGTGCTAAAGCACCGGAATTGAGGATACTATGATGAAAAATAATAATACAAAATTAAAGGACGGCATATTGCAAGGCTTGATTTACCTTTCGGCTGCTGTTACAGTTACCATTCTTGTAGTTATTATAGGATTTGTTTTTTATAAAGGTCTGCCGGGTGTAAATCTTAAGTTTATGACCAGAATGTGGGATGATGAAACTACAGTTGTAGATGTTAATAGAAGAAAAAACAGTGACAGTGACGGGGAATCAGATTATGTGAAATCTCTGGGGATTCATATTGGGCTGGAGGATAAAAATATTGTAATTAAGTCCATCGACAGTAATTCTCCTGTAAAAGATGCCGTTAATATGAAAAAAGTTCCTTACAAACTGAAAACCGGGGATGTGATTGGAAAAGCGGGAAATACTAATTTTAAAAACATAACTTTAGAGGAAGCTAAGAAAGCTTTAGACGAAGGAACAGAGTCCATAAGAATGAAGGTAACAAGAACCGGCGGAGGCATACTTCCTATGCTGGTGTCTACGATTTATATTATAAGTTTGACCTTAGTAATTGCTGCACCTATTGGTATTTGTGCGGCTATTTATCTTAACGAATATGCCAAACCGGGAACAATGTTAAATATGATAAGATTTGCCATTCAGAATCTGGCAGGTATTCCTTCTATTGTATACGGATTATTTGGTATGCTTGTTTTTGTACAAACTTTAAAATTATCTTATTCCGTATTAGCTGGTGCATTAACATTAAGTATTATGTTACTGCCAACTATTATCTCAACAACTGAAGAAACCTTAAAAGAAGTTCCTATGACATACCGGGAATCCTCTATGGGGCTGGGTGCAACTAAATTGCAGACAATAAGTAAAATCATTATTCCCAGTGCTCTTCCGGGCATATTGGTAGCTATTATATTAAGTATCGGCAGAATTGTAGGTGAGTCAGCTGCATTAATATGGACAGCAGGAACTATTGCCCAGATTCCAAAATCCTTAGTAGGAAATGAGGCGTCAGCTGCAACATTAACGACAAAAATGTATTGGCTCATTAAAGAAACAGCAGATTTGGAACAGGCATCTTCTATCGCAGTAGTACTTATTGTTTTGGTAATTGCTCTGAATATGCTTTCTAAATTAATAACAAGAAAATTCCTGAAGAAGCGTACCAGTTAATAATAGATTGGAAAAATTAATTTTATAAAAGTATTGGATGTGATATGCAAATATATTCAAACAGACAATCATTCTATTTGAAAAAATAAAATAATTTTAATTGAGGATAAGTAAACAGGAGGAAACAAGGTGAAAGACGAAACTAAATTCTCAGTAAAGGATTTGAATTTGTATTATGGCAATTTTCAAGCCTTGAAGAATATAAATATGGATTTATACAAAGGCCAAATTACTGCCTTTATCGGACCATCCGGTTGTGGTAAATCTACATTTTTAAAAACAATTAACAGAATGAATGACTTAGTGGAGGGGGTCAAAATAACAGGCAATATTACTATGGATGGTGTTGATATCTATCAGGATATGGATGCCATTACGCTAAGAACCCGCGTGGGAATGGTATTTCAACAACCTAATCCATTTCCTATGAGTATTTATGACAATGTTGCTTATGGACCAAGAATTCATGGAATTCATAAAAAGAGTGTATTAGATGAAATAGTGGAAAAATCATTAAAGCAGGCTGCAATTTGGGATGAGGTAAAAGATAAATTAAAGAAAAGTGCTCTGGCTGTGTCCGGCGGACAGCAGCAAAGAATTTGTATTGCTAGAACTTTAGCTATTGAACCGGAAGTTATATTAATGGACGAACCTACTTCAGCACTGGATCCTATTTCAACTTTAAAAATAGAAGATTTGGCTACAGAATTAAAAAAGAATTATACAATTATTATTGTAACCCACAATATGCAGCAGGCCGGCAGAATATCTGATAAAACTGCCTTCTTCCTAACCGGTGAAGTTATTGAATACGATAGTACGGAACAAATTTTTAATTACCCTAAGAACAAAAAAACAGAAGATTATATTACTGGAAGATTTGGTTAAAATGTCTTTAAAACATATGTAGAAGATGGTAAAATATAAATAAGAAATAGTATTATCCATTATTGAGATGCCTATTAGCGGCATTATGATTGGAAGGCTGAAAGAAAATATAGATATAGAAAGGTTGCCACAAATTCATTCTTTCAACCGTTTATATGTGGCGGTATCGTATCTGTAAGACAGAGTATCACATCTGCAGACAGATGGATATGAAATGGGTATAAAAATGAGACAAAGCTTTATTGCACAACTAGAGGAATTAAATAATAAAGTAATAAAGATGGGAAGCATATTAGAATTATCCACTAATGAGATGATTGATGCTTTAGATGCTATAGATGTTGAAAAAGCAAAAAAAATCATTGCAAGGGATGATGAAATCGATTTATTAGAGCAACAAATCGAAAGGGAATGCATTAATATACTTGCGAAGCAACAACCCCTGGCAACGGATTTAAGAAAAATAACATCCATTATGAAAATCATTACGGATGTGGAACGAATTGCCGACCAATGTGCGGATATATCAGAATATATAATAAAATTAAGCAAAATGCCCAAGACAAAAGCCCCGGCAGATTTAGGGAAAATGATTGAAGCAATGAAGAAGATGGTTATCGATACCATTGACAGTTTTGTAGAAGC
This sequence comes from Anaerocolumna sp., assembly GCF_032079385.1. Lineage (NCBI taxonomy): Bacteria > Bacillati > Bacillota > Clostridia > Lachnospirales > Lachnospiraceae > Anaerocolumna > Anaerocolumna sp. The sequence goes on along the minus strand of NZ_DAMAUC010000031.1, from coordinate 44,856 downwards.
GGATATAGAAAAAGCATCAGCTGTTATGGAAGCAGACGATGAAGTGGATAAATATTTTGATAATATCTGTAAAGAGTTATCTGAAATAATGCAAAAAGACCCAAGTGTTGTTCCTCAAAGTATCTGTTACTTAATGGTAATAAAATATTTAGAAAGAATGGCTGACCATGCTACGAATATTGCTGAATGGATAACTTTTATTGTAACAGGTGATTTGGTGCTTGGCTGATTGTTAAATAAAAGGCCTAATGAGAAAATATTAGGCAGAGGAGATGGAACGAATGAAAACAATTTTAGCTGTGGATGACGAAGAACATATCTTAGAATTAGTTTCTTACAATTTAGAGCAGGAAGGTTATCACGTATTAAAGGCTGAAACCGGTGAAGATGCTCTTGCAATATTAGAGAATCAAAAAGTGGATCTGGTATTATTAGACTGGATGTTACCGGGAATTGACGGAATTGAAGTATTAAGAAGGATTCGAGGCAATAAACAGTTTCGTAAACTGCCGGTTATTCTTCTTACAGCAAAAAGTGATGAAATAAGCAAAGTAGTAGGCTTAGAAGTAGGTTCCGATGACTATTTGGTAAAGCCTTTTGGTGTTCACGAATTAAATGCAAGAATAAAAGCAGTTATGCGAAGAAGCGAAGGTAGTTTTGAGGAAGATGAAACCGGAAAAGAAGATAAAATAATCATTGATTATTTGGAGATTAACCGAACCAGAAGAAGCGTTATGGTGAATGGTAATTTGGTGGAACTATCTTATAAAGAATTTGAACTATTATATCTATTGGCAAAAAATCGTGGAATTGTATTTACAAGGGACAATCTTTTAGAAAAAGTATGGGGTTATGATTATATTGGTGAGACAAGAACCGTTGATGTTCATATCAGTAATTTACGTAAAAAGATAGAATTAGATGAAAGTCAGCCTGTATTCATAAAAACGGTTAGAGGCATGGGATATAAATTTGCTTAGAAAGGCACCAAAGTGCCGGAATCGAGGATATCATGCAGAGAAAGTTATTGGTTAGCTTTGTGGCTATTATATTTATTGCAATAGGTATCTCTATTGGTTCTTTTTGGATCAAGGGTTATCAGTTTATTGATATGCAGAGCCAGGAATTTCACCTGACACAGGCACAATTAATCGGAGACATATTTTCGAAAGAGCCCTTTGCTTCAACCAAAGATTTTCATGCCTTTGTAGAAGAATACAGTGAAAAATACAGTATAAGAATTACAATTATCTCAAAATCAGGCGAAGTACTTGCAGATTCCAGCACATCTGAACATTTGGAAAATCATAAGGACAGAGAAGAAATTATAGGGGCTCTAAAGGGAGAAAGTGTAACGGTAAACCGGTATTCTCAAACCATGAAAAAGGGCTATTCCTATAGTGCGGTACCTGTCTCTAATGGAGAGTTTAATGGAGTACTGCGTGTGTCTTTGCCTTTATCTGCCTTATCTAAATTCGATAATGAGCTGTTTCAAGCGACAATCTATTCAATTATTATATGTTTCCTGATTGCTACTTTTGCAGCACTTGTGTTTACTAATTTTTTGTTAAAGCCTATAGATGAAGTAACCAAAGCGGCTGTAAGGATTTCAGAAGGAAATTATAAAACAAAAATCTATACAAGGGAAAAGCACCAGATTGGAAGATTGGCCGGTGCTTTTAATACTATGACAACCAACTTAAAAGAAACCATTGACAGTCTTACTCAAAGAAATATTGAGCTGGAGGCTATGTTAACTAGTATGGCAGGTGGTGTTGTCGCCATTGATGACTCCAATGAGATCTTATTTTTTAATAAAGCATTTGATGATATTGTAAAACCCATAAATAATAAAATGAAAGGGCAGTCTTTATATAATGTATTAAGAAATGCTGCTATATTTGATGCCATAGATGAGGTACGAAAAACCAATGCCAATGTTACCATGGAAGGAATGCTGCTGTCCGATACCAATAAGAACATACGGGTTACAGCAACGCCACTGGGAAGAGAAGATAAAAAGTGGTTTGGAGTATTGCTTATTATTGAGGATATAACACAGATCAAGAAGTTAGAACGTATGCGAAGCGACTTTGTTTCCAATGTAACCCACGAATTAAAGACACCCCTTACTTCCATTCGGGGATTTATCGATACCTTAAAAAATGGTGCAATCAAAGATGAAAAGGTTGCAACTAAATTTATTGATATTATAGATATTGAAGCGGAACGTTTGTCTGGTTTGATACAGGACATTTTACTGCTATCAGAGATTGAATCTAAAAAAGATTATGATACGGAACCAGTTGATATAAACCAATGTGCTTTAGCCGTTATTGATCTATTGGAACCAAAACTTAACGGTAAAGTTGAAATCATATTTGAACCACAATCAAAATTAAGACCATTTATTTGTAACCCGGGACGAATGAAACAATTGCTTATTAATTTATTGGATAATGCAATCAAGTATACGGAAAAAGGTACGGTTTCCTTAAGCTGTAAAGACGAGGCGGGCAAACTTTTAATTAAGGTTAAAGATACAGGAATCGGTATGGAAAAAGAACATTTATCCAGAATATTTGAAAGATTCTACAGAGTAGATAAAGGAAGAGCCAGAAAACAGGGTGGAACCGGTTTGGGCTTATCTATTGTAAAACATATTGTAGAATTATATAACGGAACTATTTATGTAGACAGCCAATTAGGCGAGGGAACGGAATTTGTGATTTTATTACCTTATAGTTCCGAGAATGAATCATAACTGTATAAAATTAAAGAACTGGCATGTGACAAAACTGTCATTTCGGGTATAGAAATCAGTCGGGCTGATTTTATACTCAAAATGACAGTTTTTATGGAAGCTCATTTTAGTTATCTGTAATGAACCGTTCTGCGTCTGCGGTATTGAATTTTACTGTTTGTCCAAAAGTAGGATAGAAGTAATAGGATACTGCCCAGAAGAACAATGGCAACAATTACCAGTAAACTGTGTAAAAAGAATGTTTCCGGCAGGAGGGTAATTACCGGATCTTTGGCGGGATCAAAAATCCAGAAATTATTTCGGAAAAATATTTTATGGAATAATAGGAATATGGCATCAAAGTTTATCATACTTCCTAAGACCGCTATAAAAGGTATTACTAAAACAGTAATGGAAGACACTAAAAGGTAGCTGTTCTCTTTTTTTCGATGTTTATAAAATATAATCAGTAAACTGATTACAAGGGATATGGCAGCGATATAATAAAAAGCAGTAAATATAGTTTTAACCTCTGCAAAATGCTGTAATCCACCAGGAGAAGAAGGAAGATTGGGAAGTTCTAAGTTCCCTTTATAAAAGGGAGAGTTATAGCGGATTAAAGCATCATAATTTTTAATGATCACTTCTTTTTCCAACCCGGATGTTTGGCTGATATTCAAATGATCTATATCCCGATAATATATAAATCTGAAATTAACAGCTGCTATAACACCTAAGGATATTAATAATAAGGTGAAAACGAAACCGATTAATATATCTGTGAGTTTAAACTTTTTCATAAACGCTCCTATCTGCAGTTTTATATACCTGTAATTCTACATAATAAATTTTACATATAATCTGAGTAGAATTATACAACATTATTTTTACAAATTCAATGAAGTTATATGTTAAAATATATGTTATAACCCAGATATCTCATTGGTACAAAGCACAAGGGAAATAGATTATAAAAGTATAAAATTAAAGGCAAATTAAAGGTTCATAGTTTAGTTTTACTATTAAAAGCACCGCTATGCATGCTTTCGGAAAGGAGCGGCATATGAAAATTCTTTATGTTGAAGATGAAAAATATATGGCCCGTGCTGTAGCGCAAGTATTACGAAAAAATAATTACAGCGTGGATTTAGCTTATGACGGGGAGAGTGGACTTGATTTAGCTGTTTCCGGCATATACGATATTGTAATACTAGACATTATGCTTCCCAAACTGGACGGAATCGGCGTCCTCCGTGAAATGAGGAAGCGCAGTGTTCTGATTCCTGTAATACTGTTAACTGCAAAAGGTGAAACGGAAGATAAAGTAAAAGGTCTTGACAGCGGAGCAGACGATTATTTAGCAAAGCCATTTCAGACAGAGGAATTAATGGCTAGGCTTCGGGCACTGGGACGGCGTCGGGGACAGTTTACCGCTGACAATGTTCTTTGTTACGGAGATATTGAACTAAACTACAATACCCTGGATTTATTTGGGAATGGGCAGACGTTTCATCTGACACTGAAAGAAAGCCAGCTTCTCGAATTGCTGATTACCAACAAGGGACAAGCAATTACCACCGAAACAATTATTGAAAAATTATGGGGCTGGAATTCTGATACGGAAGACAGTCACGTTCAGGTACAGGTGGCGTTTTTACGTAAGAAATTGTCTCTGATAACGAAGCGGGTAAAAATCAAAACAGTGCGGGGAATCGGATATATGCTCACACTGGACGAGGAAGTGATTATTGATGTTTAAGAAGCTTCGCAACAATATGATGTTATTCAATATGCTGACGGCTTCACTTGTTATGTTAGCCGCATTTACTGTGATTTACCTTGTAACCTACGGTAATATTGAACGGGAGAACCAGCAGCGGTTGAAATCTGTATCGGCTATGTTCTTCGTACCCAACCACATACCTCCCGCTGGTGCAATGAACGGAGATTTCCAACCGCCTACTATACCGGAGCGTTTTTCTGTAGACTACGGTGTTTCTTTTGTACTATTTGTTAAAGATGGCAGACTTGAAAACGTTAATAGCCAGCTTAATTTTGAATACAGTGTCTATAGGGAAGCTTTTGAAAAAGTAGGGACGGCAGATAAGGGAAAAATAATCCTTGCGGATAGAAAGTGGCTCTTCACGGTTGTGCCCACACCCCCCAAGGTGGAAAGTTTAAACAGGCAGCCAATTGATATGCAATACACCCGTATTGTTTTTCTTGACATAACAAATGGTATTAAGATTTTACAGACCCTTATGCTCACCCTTACCGGTGTGGGGGCTGGGGTACTGTTAGCTTTGTTTTGGCTTTCTTACCATTTCGCCCTTCGGGCAGTCCGACCTATTGAGGAAAGCTATAATAAACAAAAGCGTTTTATTGCGGATGCCTCCCATGAACTGCGGACTCCCCTTGCTATTATCGGTGCAAATGTGGAAGCCATCGAAACAAATGGTGAGGAATCGGTTGAAAGTCAAAAGGAGTGGTTTGGTTATATTCATGCTGCGCTCAATCGAACAGGCAAATTATTAGAAGACTTATTATATCTGGCGAAGTCTGAGGGACTAAAAAACGAGGACAATCTGCCATTTGACTTGAGTGTGATTTGTGAAAGGGTCTGCGCCTCTATGGAGGCTGTACTCTATGATAACGGTGTATCTATGGAAACGGATCTTGAGAAAAACGTAATCGCCATTGGGGATAGTGAAAAAATCGCGCAAGTCTTCTATATCCTGCTGGACAATGCCGGTAAGTACACGCCTCAGGGTGGTAAAATCCAGTTTACCCTTAGCCGTGCAAATGACAGGGCCATTGCTCGTGTAACAAATTCCGGTGATGGCATTGGGGCGGAAGATTTAGCGAAAATCTTTGACCGGTTTTATCGTACCGATGCTTCCCGTTCCACTGAAACAGGAGGGTTTGGATTGGGTCTGTCTATTGCCAAGACCATTGTTGACCGTTCCGGCGGAATAATAACTGCCGAGAGTACAGGCGGCTTGACCACCTTTACTGTAAAATTGAAACCAGGCTAAAAAGTTTTCGCCCATTAAAGGTAAATTAAAGAACCAAATATTATAATCGCTCTCAGATAAAGCAAAGGGGGCGATTTTTATTATGCAATGGCGGCATGAATATAAACACAGCCTAAACTATGGTGATTATATTATCCTAAGGGATAGATTGAGGCATGTTATGCTTCGGGATGCACATGTGGATGAAAACGGCGAATACAAAGTCCGAAGCTTATACTTCGATACACCAGGTGATAAGGCTCTGCGAGAGAAAATCGACGGTGTGGACAGACGGGAAAAATTCAGGATACGCCGCTATCTTGGTAATGCAGATTACATAAGAGTCGAAAAGAAGAGTAAAGTGCACGGAATGTGCTACAAGCAGTCAGAAAGGATTCTTGCTGAGGAAGTTACTGCGCTGCAAAACGGAGATTTGACGTGGATGGCAGAGGATCAACGGGAACTTATCCGGGAGCTGTACTCCAAAATACGGAGCCAACAATTAAAGCCAAAAACGGTAATTGATTATATTAGAGAGCCGTTCATCTGTATGGCGGGAAACGTACGTATTACCTTTGACAGGGACATTCGGACGGGATTGTTTTCTACAGATTTTATGAAAGATGATTTACCTACCATAAAGGCAGGAGATGAGATCGTTCTGTTGGAAGTAAAGTACGATCAGTTTATTCCAGAACATATCGTAAAAGTACTTCAACTGGAAGCCAGACGTGCTTCAGCTGTTTCAAAATACGCGCTGTGCAGAATGTACGGCTAATAAATTATAAGGAGAAAATCACAATGACTTTTAAAGATATTTTCAAATCCAGCTTTCTGGAGAACATCAACAGCGTAACTATATTGGATATGGTACTTGCACTGACCCTGGCCTTTGGTATCGGAGTTTTTATCTTTCTGGTTTATAAAAAGACCTTTAAGGGCGTGATGTACTCCTCCAGTTTTGGTGTAACTCTTATCGCTTTAACAATGATAAGCACACTAGTAATTCTTGCGGTGACCAGCAACGTGGTACTTTCCCTTGGTATGGTGGGAGCACTGTCAATCGTGCGTTTCCGTACGGCAATAAAGGAACCCCTTGATATAGCATTTCTGTTCTGGTCAATTGCTGTAGGAATTGTTCTGGCGGCGGGAATGATTCCCCTTGCTGTGTTTGGCAGTGTTGTAATCGGCATAATGCTGATAGTGTTCGTTAACAAAAAACCACACGACAATCCGTACATTGTTGTGATCCATTGCTCCGATGGAGAAGCAGAGGGAAAAGTTATATCTTCACTAAAAGAATATGTACAAAAATATGTAGTCAAAAGTAAAACAGTCACTGCTGATTCCGTTGAACTTCACTATGAGGTACGGCTGAAATCTGAGGATACGTCCTTTGTAAATGCATTATCTTCAACACAGGGTGTTTCCGACGTCGTACTGGTAAGCTACAACGGCGATTATATGGGGTAACGCAAGAGGAGCTAAAACGCTAGAATCGAGGATACTATGTCAAAACATAAATTCACTACAAGTTTTTGCGTTGCGATTGTTATCGCGATGCTTGCTATTACTATAACATTTATGGCAAGTCCGAATTTCGGCGTAGCCATAGCCCATATACAGCCTGCCTATGCTGAAAAATTATTTAGTACGGACAGGGTTCATACAATTGATATTGTGGTAAAAGAATCCGATTGGGAGGACATGATTGCAAATGCAATAAAAGAGGAGTACATACAGTGCTCCGTTGTGATTGACAATGAATCCGTCAAAAACATAGGAATACGTCCCAAAGGCAATTCATCTCTGTCTATGATAGCAAATTCGGATTCGGACAGGTATAGTTTCAAACTCGAGTTCGACCACTATGAGAAAGGCAAAAATTATTTCGGTTTAGACAAACTGGCATTAAATAATATCGCTCAGGACAACACCTATATGAAAGATTATGTGACTTATCAGATGATGAACGCTATGGGTGCAGATGCGCCCCTTTCCAGCTTCATATGGGTGACGGTCAATGGTGAGGACTGGGGACTATATCTGGCCGCCGAGGGTGTTGAAGAATCTTTCGCACAGCGTGTGTATGGTAACAATTACGGTGAAATTTACAAACCCGACAGTATGGATATGGGTGATAAGTTAGGTGGTGAAGTCGGTGAGGGCTTCCCTGGGAGGGGACAAATGCCTGAATGGAGCGGTGAAATGCCTCAATTGCCGGAGACCACCAATGGGCAGGAGGGAAACCCGATGCAACAAAGAAGTCAAATGCCTAATTTCAGAGGTAATGGTTTTGGAACGGACAGTGCAACTTCCCTAATCTATTCGGATGATGATCCGGACAGTTACGCTGCTATTTTCGATAATGCTGTATTTGATACGTCAAGTGCAGACAAAGCACGTTTGATTTCCTCATTAAAACAGTTAAATGCTGGTGAGAATATTGACCAGATCGTTGATGTAGACGAAGTTATCCGCTATTTTGTGGTACATAATTTCGTACTGAACTCCGACAGTTATACAGGCAGTATGATCCATAACTATTATCTTGCTGAAAATGACGGTAAACTTAGTATGATTGCATGGGACTACAATCTTGCGTTTGGAGGAATGGGAGGCTTCGGAGGTGGAATGGGCGGAAGGTTCGGAAATACCAATAATGAGAAAACAGATGCAGCCGCAGATAGTGTCACCTCCCTTGTTAATTATCCGATAGATTCACCTATGCTTTCCGGTTCTACCGAGGATAAGCCCATGATTGGGTGGATTTTTGACAACGAGGAATACCGGGCTAAGTATCATGAAGTTTTCGCTGAATATATGGAGTATTTCAACAGCGGTAAATTTTCCAAAATGTATGATAATGCCATTGCACTTATTTCTCCTTACATAGAAAAAGACCCGTCCGCTTTTTGCACCTATGAGGAATTTCAGAAAGGCAGTACTGCTTTACGGGAATTTTGCCTGCGTAGATCCGAGAGCATAAACGGCCAGCTAAACGGTACAATCGCCGCGACAAGCCAGGAACAGACGGCCACAGCAAAGGCCGGATTCATCGATGCTTCGGATATTGATATGGAAAGTATGGGGTCAAATTCCATGGGATTTGGCGGTGCCCGGGGAGGAGAATTTTTTGGTGGCAGTCTCCCTGCTGCAATTGAAAGTACTGGGCAGGAGACACCAGACACAGCACCACAGAACAAGGGGGACATTAAAGGACGTAAAATGGCCAATACGGGTATACCCTTAGAATCTTCGGTACTTCCCATATCCGCAAATGAAGGGATGCTAATGCTGATATGTATGGTATTGCTGATTGCCGGTATACTATTTGTAAAAAGATGGAGGCGCAATCTGTGATACATTTTTCCATGATTATCTTTAAGGAGTGTTAGAACTTACATAAGCTGTTATTATATTGTTTATTAATAAATAATAATTGAAAATTATTAAATTATCAGTTACACTTAATTAAGATGAATTGTATGACTGGCGGAAGTGAGAATGAACTCACGGGGAGTACAATGTTTAAAAATATGCCGACCGCCTGGGCAACCTAAGATAACCTGACATATAAAGTGGTTTATATACATTCTATATGTAGGATTACTGGGTTACCTGGGTGGTTATTTTTATTGATTAGAAAAGTGTGAAGAAAAGCTTAACACTTGAAAGAATTTATTCTTTTAACCTATGAAAGGAGCATAGTTATAAAAATGAGAGCATTGGTTAGTGTATCAGACAAAACCGGCATTGTAGAATTTGCAAAGGAATTAGTGGGACTTGGAATTGAGATTATATCAACCGGAGGAACCTATAACAAATTAAAAGAAGAAGGTGTGCCTGCCATTGAAATTTCTGAATTAACAGGATTCCCAGAATGTTTGGACGGTCGTGTGAAAACACTGCATCCTATAGTTCATGCAGGTTTATTAGCTATGAGAAGTAAACCAGAACACATGAAACAACTGGCTGATCTAGAGATTCAAACTATTGATATGGTAGTTGTTAATTTGTATCCCTTTAAAGCAACCATTCTAAAAGAAGGTGTCACTAGAGAGGAAGCTGTTGAAAATATTGATATAGGAGGTCCGACTATGCTTCGTTCTGCGGCGAAGAATTATCAGGACGTAGCAGTTGTGGTAGATCCAAGAGATTACGAAACGGTACTGAAGGAACTTAAAGAGAAGAAAGAGGTATCTTTGGATACCAAGTTCTATTTGATGCAAAAAGTATTTATGCACACTTCCCATTATGACACTATGATTGCGGATTATTTAAAGAAGCAAAGAGATGACCATGAACTTCCGGAAACCTTAACTATGACCTTTGAGAAAGTTCAGGATATGCGCTATGGTGAAAACCCTCACCAAAAAGCGGCATTTTATAGAGAGATTGGAAAGAAACGAGGTTCTATTACTGATGCAGTACAACTAAATGGTAAAGAGTTATCTTTCAATAATATAAATGATACAAACGGTGCTCTTGAACTATTAAAAGAATTCACAGAACCTACCATTGTAGCCTGTAAACATGGAAATCCATGCGGTGTAGGCAGCGGGGATACTATATTAGATGCCTGGAAGAAAGCTTTTGAGGCAGATAAAGTATCCATATATGGCGGAATTGTAGTGGTAAACCGGGAAGTTACCCTTGCACTTGCAGAAGAAATGAAAAAAGTATTCTTAGAAGTAGTAGTGGCACCTAAGTTTGAAAGAGAAGCTTTGGAATTATTACAAACAAAAAAGAATGTACGTTTATTGGAATTAAAAGACATTGATGTACCACAAGATGAAAATGCTTATGATTTAAAGAAAGTAAATGGGGGATTAATCGTTCAGACCATAGACAGCAAATTGCTAGTGGAAGAGGAATTAAAAGTAGTAACCCACCGGACTCCTACGGACAAAGAAATGGAGGATTTAAGATTTGCCTGGAAGGTTGTTAAATTCGTTAAGTCCAATGGTATTGCTCTGGCAAAAGACAAACAGACAGTTGGAATCGGACCGGGTCAGGTAAATCGTGTATGGGCAGCCAAACAAAGCATAGAACATGCAGAAGAATTAATGAATCCGGATGCAACAAAAGGTGCAGTACTTGCTTCCGACGCGTTCTTCCCGTTTGATGACTGTGTTGAAGCAGCACATGAGGCGGGTATTACGGCAATTATCCAGCCGGGAGGTTCTATTCGTGATGAAGATTCAATTAAAAAATGCAACGAATATGGAATCGCCATGGTATTTACCGGAATGAGACATTTTAAACATTAAAAAATAAATAGGCGTACTATACTATAACTTAAAAGTTATTTTATGGTACGCCTTTGTTGCAAATTTACGTTATAATCCCAGTTTCATCTAATAAGAATACACCATATCCTTTTCCAGGTTTTCTGCCTTTCTCCAGATATTCTGCAAATATCTTCTGCAATGAGGTATCTCTTGGCAGGTCTTTCGGAGGTTTACTGGCATCCTTGCCAAAGATGCGCCAGGCATCATGGAATTCTTCTTCTGTGTATGCACGTATATATGTGAAGTCGTTCATAAAACCCCGTATGTTGGAATGTGCCGGAAGTATATCTTTAAGTGCAGGATCTAAAAGCCAGGAACTGCAAACTACAGGTATTGGTCTGCCTTCAAAGTCCTTTTTGTAAAATTCATAAGCCTTATGATAGGAATCCATACGCTTTTCCACTGTAAAGGAGCCGGAAGCAGGAATATGCATATTGATTACCTTATCACCTTTTTTTACAGTAAATCCGCCTATGGAATATTCCTCTAATTTAAATATAGAATATTCGTATTGCATACGACCTAAAGCGAACCGGGCCATCTGATAAAACCGGGGAAACCATTCCCGCACAAAGGTTCCCCAGATACCGTATAACTGGTAACATTCCTTTAATTTACAGGTAAGATCTTCCGCTGTATTCCAGTAAATCTCTTCCGATATATTTCTTTCATGGTAAAGCTTTAATAATGGCTTACTGCTTAATACTAGTAATAGCATGGATATCATGTAACTGTGAATATTCATGTCTTTTGCTAATATATCTATTTGTTCGAAGGCTTGTGTAGTAAAATTACTCATAAACATACTGATTAGGGAGTCCATTCGGTTCTTATAATCAGAATTCATTAATATTTTCCCATACAGTTCTTGAAAGATTTCTTGTGCTTCTTTCGGAAAATTATCTTTTTTCATAAAGTATATTAAAAATTCCTGTTCATTCATCTGATATTCACACATCCTATCCTATTTGTCTGACAATTGAATTGTACAATCTGTCTTCACATTATTTTATATAGAACCAGTGAATTGTCAATATTTATTTATGAAATAGCAATATTGAGTAATTTTTTATCTCTTTTTCGACAAGATTGCGTTAGTAATAGTGATAGATATTTGTTAAAATCAAAATAGATTTAATACATTATTGCTAAAAGGAAAGGAGACGGTGTTATGAAAGTAATTATTTTAGGAGCCGGAGGCAGAGGAAGAAATTATACAAGATTCTGCAGGCAATATGGTGCTGAAATTGTTGGTATTGCTGATCCGGATACCAAAAAGTTAGAAAAACTGGCGCTAGATTTTAATGTAAGTGAAGATAGACTGTATCACGATTGGGCAGAAGTTTTGGACAGAGAGAAATTTGCAGATGCCGTTATTAATGCTACACCTGACAAGGTTCATTATGCATCTACAATGGAGGCTTTGGAGAAAGGATATCATGTTTTATTAGAAAAGCCTATGTCCGATAATGAGCAGGAATGTATCAATATGGTTGAAAAGGCAGAAGAGAAAAATTTAATTCTCATGGTATGTCATGTATTACGTTATGCTCCTTTTTTTGAAAAATTAAAGGAAATTATTGATGAAGAGCGAATCGGACAGCTTGTTAACATAGAAATGACTGAAAATTGTGCTTATTGGCATTTTGTACATTCTTATGTAAGAGGAGTTTTTCGGAACGAAACAATATCAAGTCCTTTTATATTGGCAAAATCATGCCATGATTTAGATTTAATCGGTTACCTGACCGGTAAGAAATGTTTGTCCGTAGTCTCTGAAGGAAATCTGAAGTATTACAGGAAAGAGAATGCACCGGAAGGTTCACCTGATTATTGCCTTGATGGATGTCCTCATGAAACTACATGCCCCTATTTTGCACCAAGGCTGTATTTGAAACAGATATCTTTGGTTGGCTGGCCAACCCAAAGTATATCCCCGGATACTTCCTTTGCAGCCAGATATGAGGCATTAAAAAAGGGACAATATGGGCGTTGTGTATTTCATTGCGATAATGATGTGTGTGATCATCAAAGTGCAATTTTTAATATGGAGGATGGATTAACAGCTACTTTTCATATGACAGGCTTTTCAAGTGAAAATACCAGGACATTACGGTTTTATGGCACCAAAGGAGATATTCGGGGACATTTGGAACGGGGAGAGTTGGAAGTATTTGACTTCTTAACAAAAGAAAAAGAGGTGATTCAAATCCAGTATGAAACCATTCAATCAGGCCACGGTGGGGGAGATTCAAGACTTTTATATGACTTCCTTGATGGAGTAGACAAAAAAGGAGGAAATTTAAAAACTCTGGCCCGTCTATCCCTGCAAAGCCATTTAATGGCATTTGCCGCTGAAAAATCGAGAAAAGAAGGCAAACGGATTTATTTATAAGAAGAAAGGGTTTCGCTATGACTATAAGAAAACTTGAAGACTATGATCCCTCTCATTTTTATGATATGAAAAGCCAGCTTAAGGATTTTATCTATGAGAGAACCCGTAAGGCTTTGGAAAAGGGAAAAACGGACCGTTCTCAGATAAACACAAAAGAACAGCTTAAAAAGCGGCAAACCTATATCAGAAGATTGTTTTTAGATTCCCTGGGAGGCCTTCCATCCTGTGAAACACCTTTGGAGCCTCAAATTACGGGCATTATTAAAGGCCATGGATTTCATATTGAAAAAGTGATTTACCAGTCAAGGCCGGATTGTTTTGTAACAGCTAACCTGTACATACCTAACGGATTGCAAAAGCCTTCCGGGGCAGTTTTATTCCTTTGCGGCCATGACCCGTTGGCTAAACATAGTGAGGAGTATCAGATGGTATGCCAATGCCTTACTAAAAGAGGACTCATTGTGTTAGCTTTGGACCCTATTGGACAGGGGGAACGGCTTAGCTATTATGACAATGGAATGGAAGTAATAAGCAGGGGAACTACAGAGCATACCCATGCAGGCTTTCAATGCCTCATGACAGGATATCCTTCTGCCAGATATTTTCTCCATGATGCTTTGCGGGGAATTGATTATCTGCTGACCCGCCCTGAAGTAGATCCGGAAAATATCGGAGTAACTGGCAATTCAGGAGGAGGAACCCAGACCAGTATGCTTATGCTGTATGATGACAGAATTAAAGCATTTGCTCCCGGAACATTTGTTACAGGTTATGAAGAAAATATGCTGACAGGAGTACCTCAGGATTCCGAGCAAAATTGGCCGGGATTAATTCAACATGGTTTTGATCATGAAGATATATTATTAAGTGCTGCACCAAAGCCTGTTGCAGTTTTGGCTGCATCCTATGATTTCTTCCCGGTAGAAGGAGCCAGAAAAACCCTGGAATCGGCGAAGAAATACTGGGAGATATGGGGTAAGGAAGAAGATTTGTACTATATAGAAGATGCTTCAAAACATAGCTATTCTTTTCGGCTTGCACAGGCAGCTGGGGAATTTTTTGCAAAGACATTGGGAGTTACTGACAGGGAGGCAATTTCTTTTGAAGATATAAAACTTTTTAAACCGTCAGAACTGTGGTGTACCGTTAAGGGGCAAATCAGAGAGGAAAGAAAGAATACAAGGTTCATTTTTGAAGAAAATCTAACATTGTTAACCCGGCTTAAAGCGGAAAGAGATATTCAGGGGGATGATAGAAAAAAGGACAGCGTATATAACTGGATAAAAGAACAAGTTTTTTATCAGCGTGTCCCATGTCCCGTAAATTTAAGAGATATTGCGGAATTTGACTATTATGATCTGTCGGTAAAGTCTTATATATGGAGATCTCAGGAAAAAGTAATGAATCATTGCCTTGCTTTTAAAGATCATACCTTTCATAATACGGCCACCTCTCCCGTGATTGCTGTTTGGGACGGAGGAACCGGCAGATTAGAGGAGCATATAGAATGGATTAAAGAACAGTGCCAAAAAGGGAAAACTGTATTTGTTTTAAATACTTCCGGTGTTGGAGGCATTTCGCCATATCCTATAGGAATCCGCGATATGGGGGACATGTTTGGGACCATGTATAAACTTGCAGATGATCTGATCCGGTATGGAGATAGTTTATGTGCACTGCGTATATATGATGTAATTCGAATGGTGGATATGCTGCAGGAGTTTGAAGGTACGGATCATGGGAACATCCATGTATATGCCCATGGCAAACAAGGGGTATATGGTGTTTTGGCAGCTTTTATTGACAAAAGAATAAAAACCCTGTCCGTAGAACAGCCTATGCCAAGTTATGCAAGCTGGGCAGGTGACCGTTATTATACTATGGAAGAGGCTATGAGTATTATTTTACCTCAGGCTCTTAAAATATTTGACCTGGATGAAATATATGAATGGCTGATAAAAGAAAAACGACTGAAACAGACTGTTAAGAAAAGAATGAGGCGCTAAAGCGCCGGAATAGAGGTTAGGTCGAAAAACAAAGTTTTTTCAACCGGCAATTTGTGCAAGGCACAAAATTGCTATTATTATTAAAAGGTGCTAAAGCGCCGGAATAGAGGTTAAAATGAAAAAGTATGTTATAGCAGGTGCAGGTATGAGAGGCTATTACATGTTTGGAAAGCGTATTGTGGCAGAAGAATATAAGGATTATGCTTCTATCGAAGGAATCTATGATATAAATCCTGTACGAGCACGTGAGTTTGCAAAGGATTGCGGAGGCATTCCGGTATATGATGATTTTGACAAAATGCTGAAAGAAGCGAAGCCGGACTATGTAATTGTAACGACGGTAGATTGTTATCACCATGAATACATTATAAAGGCTTTGGAAGCGGGATGTAATGTGATTTCAGAAAAACCCATGACCATTGACCATGAAAAATGCAATGCAATATTAGAAGCAGAGAAAAGAACAGGAATGCATGTACAAGTTACATTTAATATGCGTTTTATGCCATATATGCAAAAGATTAAGGAACTGATACAAAGTGGGATTATTGGTAAAGTTCTTACCGTTGATCTGGAATGGCATCTGGATACCAGACATGGTGCGGATTACTTTAGAAGATGGCACAGATATATTGAAAAAAGCGGCGGACTGCTATTGCATAAATCAACACACCATTTTGACATTATTAATTGGTGGCTGAATTCTTATCCGGAGCAAGTAAGTGCAATGGGAACAAGGAACTTTTATGGGCCTGTCCGGGAGGAAAGGGGTACCAGATGTTTGACCTGCCAGTATAAAGATACCTGTGAATTTTACTGGAATATAGAAGACGGGGGGGATCCTTTTTACAAGAGATTCTATCTAGAAGCAGAACATGAGGATGGGTACATCCGAGATTCCTGTGTTTTTGATGAAAGCATTAATATTTATGATAATATGGCAGTGAACGTAAAGTATGAATCAGGAGCATTATTAGCCTATTCCTTAATCGCTCACAGTCCCTATGAGGGATGGAATGCTTCCATTAATGGAACAGGGGGAAGGCTTGAGGTTGGAGAAATCTATTCCGGACATGGTGAGGAAGACAGCTGCAATCATATAAAGTTTTACAATAGAAAAGGGGAACTAATTACCTATGATATTCCCAAATTAAAAGGCAGCCACGGCGGAGGAGATGATAAACTGATACAAATGCTGATTAAGAATGACATTAAGGATGAACTGGGTGTTTTTGCTGCTTCTATGGATGGGGCAATGTCCTTGCTTATAGGTGCTGCAGCAAATATCTCCATTACGAAAAAGCAAGTTGTTAGCATTGAAGATTTGTTGAAACACCCATGATAAATATTAGGGTTTTCATATATGAATATTTTAAAAGGAGAGGTAAACATGAAGAAAAGATTAATTAGTGTAATACTTATTATGGTGATGGCAATATCACTATTAAGTGGATGTGGTTCTTCATCCGAGAAAGAAGAGACGAAAACCACAACAGATCAATCCGATTCGGGTACAAAAGAAGATAAGACAGAAGAAGAGAAGAAGGAAGAACCCAAACCAGTTACTTTAACCATTGGATTACCGGGAGGTTATGATGTAACCAGCAAAGAAATTATTGACGGCTTTAAAACTGCATACCCTCATATTACTCTTGTAATTGATGAAGCACCCTGGGGTGACTTTACAAAGAAAATAACAACACAAATAGCCGGCGGTAATGCACCTGATATTTGGTTCCAGGAAAATGCGGCTGTATTAGGCTATGGTGATATGGGTGCAGCAGAAGATTTGATGCCTTATATTAAGAGAGATTTAAAGTTAGAGGAATATGCAACAAATCTTTTCTCGGCTCAGGAAGGGGAAAAGGTTTGGGGTGTACCTCATGGGGGCAATCCTATTGCATTGGCTTATAACAAAGATTTATTTGATGCCGCAGATGTTCCTTATCCTACCGATGACTGGACCTATGAAGATATGATTGAAGCCGCAAAACTTCTTACCAAGGATACAAATGGGGATGGAACAGCAGATGTTTATGGACTGCTTACAGCAGGAGGAATTACAGACGGATGGTTTCCATGGATTAATTCTGCCGGCGGTCAGGCTTTAGATGAAGCAAAGAGAAATGCAGTTTTTGATGATGCAAAATCCCTGAAAGGTATAACAGAATGGGTTAATACAATTCATACCTACAAAATAAGTCCATCCCGTTCAACGATTAATGAGCTTGGAGGAACCGCCCAGATGTTTGGCAACGGAATGGGAGCCATGGTGTTCTTACAATACAGCTTAGGAAGTGCTGTGTTAAATACAAACTTCCCAGATTTAAATTATGATACCGCTAAGATTCCTCTAACCTTCGACGGAACTGAAAGAGTTGTTCCTAATGTCAGCAACACCTGGCTGATATTCTCAAAAGCAAAGGAAGAAAACAAAGAGGCAGCATGGACATTCTTAAAATATTACTTAGGTACGGATGTGCAGAAGCTTATTGCTGAAAGCGGCTCTACTATTCCGGTTAACAAAGAAGCCCTTGCATATGTGGATACGTTGCAGTCCAAACCCTTAAATAAAAAGGCTTATACGGAAGGTGTTGATGTGGCCGGTGTAACTTTAGATGAGAATAAATGCTGGAATGAATGGAGAACAGCTGCACAGCCAATTTTTAATGACATAATGGACGGGAAAACCGATCCCCAGACAGGATTAACACAAATAAAAACAGATGTTCAAAAGATATTGGATGAAAATTTTAATGAATAGCAGAATAATGGGAATGGTCCCTGAGTGTTGTAATAATTAACACTATCATAAAATGTGTTGGTATTATTCTGAGCATCGGGAAGAATCCGGGAAAGGGTAAATTTCTAAGATGCTCAGAAACAGGGATTCTTAATTTATGAGTTTAGAAAGAATATTAAAATTTTAGTAAAGGAGGTTGCAATGAGAAAAAGCAATTTTTGGGGCTTATTATTTGTTTCACCATTTATTATAGGAATTATTGTTTTTTTTATATTTCCTGTTTTATTTTCAGGATATATTTCTTTTACTAAATGGGATATGTTTAACCCGCCTAAATTTGTGGGATTGAAGAATTGGATTGATTCTATAACAAATCCGGTTTTTTGGATTTCTTTTCGGAATGTTTTTTATTTTGCATTAATATTTGTACCCCTTCAAACCATCTTTGCTCTTATTATTGCCCATATGCTGAATCACAAGATAAGATTAAAGGGATTTTTCAGAGCATGCTATTTTCTGCCCAACATAACTCCCTGGGTAGCAGGAGCTATTGTATGGAAATTCTTATATGGCTATGATTTTGGATTGATTAACCATATTTTGAGATCGTTGGGTTTAAACGGTTCTTATTGGTATGATAGTGAAAAGTGGTGGGTAGCTATTGGAAGTCTTGCTTTGATGAATGTATGGAAGGGCATGGGACAGACCATGGTAATATTACTGGCTGCCATGCAGAATGTACCCACAGAGATTGTAGAAGCGGCAAAAACAGAAGGAGCAGGCAGAGGTACTATATTCAGAAAAATCACAGTTCCCATGATATCGCCAATGGTATTTTTAACAATGATTTTATCAACTATTTCTGCATTTACAGCTTTTGATGTATTTTTAACTATGTTTGATGTATATTCTTTACCTGACAGAAATAGCGTTGTTAACCTGATGGTTTACCGGGAAGCATTTATGTACGGTAAAATGGGTCCGGCCTCTACTCTGGCATGGATGCTGTTTATTATCATATTAATTATTACGGTGGTACAAAGAAAGTTTGAAAAGAGGTGGGTGCATTATGAAAACTAAACATATAAAAAGATGCCTCTATTATATTATATTAGCAATAGGTGCTTTCATAATGCTGATACCTTTCTTATGGGTGTTTTCTAACTCATTGAAGACAGCGGAAAATGTTTTAAGAATACCGCCTCAGTACATACCAAATCCATTTACTCTGGATAACTTCAAAATTGTATTAAAAGAACTTTCCTTTATGAGGTATATGGCCAATAGCTTTTTTGTTGTAATCATGAATTTAATCGGCACTGTATTTTCTTCGGCACTTATTGGTTTTGGCTTTGCCATGTTTGATTTTAAAGGGAAAAAATTATTATTTACACTAATGCTGGCAACACTTATGATGCCTTCTCAGGTAACGATGATTCCTACTTATTTTATATGGTCTAAAGCAGGATTTTTAGATTCGTATGCCCCTTTAATTATTCCGGGTTTTTTGGGCCAGGCCACGGGCATATTTTTATTTCATCAAAACTACAAAAGTATGCCTAATGTACTGTATGAATCAGCTTTGATAGACGGATGTAATCCCTTGGGGATTTTATTCAGAATATACTTTCCCTTATCTAAGCCCACTGTAATGACTTTGGTGATTCTTACCTTTATTGGTGCATGGAATAATACCATGGGACCTTTATTATATTTACAAACAAGAGAAAAGTATACATTAACTATGGGGCTGCTGACCTTGAATTCATCCCCCATAGCAGGTGCCAATATGGGTGTAAGAATGGCAGGCGCAGTAATAACCATGGCACCGGTTATCCTTATTTTCCTGTTTGCACAAAAGTATTTTGTACAGGGAAATATCAGTTCAGGAGTTAAGGGATAACTACCGGATGCTTTTTCGAAAAGCACTGGGAGTACAGTTGTAATTCTTGGAGAAAAGATTAATAAAGTGACCTACACTGTTAAAGCCTACGGAATGGCATACTTCTGTTATGCTTAATGTAGAATAGCGAAGTAACCGTTCCGCTTCAGAAAGACGTTTCTTATTTATAAAATGAATAACGGTAACTCCTGTAATTTCTTTAAAGGTATGGCATAAGTGATATTTACTTACAAATAATTTCTCGCAGATGGTTTCGAGGGTAATATCCAATGTATAGTTTTCATTTATATATTTTATAACATTATAGACCAGCTTTTCCTTTGGAGAGAGCATAGGAGTGGAATTTTCCACTATTTCATCAGAAGACAGGTCACAGATAGTAGTAAACAATTCTATTAAAGCACATTGCATATTAATGGTTTTATAAGAAGAATTCATAATGGAAGCATTATAAAGATGGATAACCGCATCATAAAGTAACTTTTTACTTTTTTCACTTTGTAAAGAAAGCTTTTTTTTCGTTAAGAAAAATTCTCTTACTTTATTGGAGAACTCATTGTTTTCCAATATACTTATCTGCTGCAGTAATTTAGGATGAAACATTATTAAGATACGGCTTTTTTCACTGCCGGGCTTATAGACTGTACGATGAAACAGATATGGCTGAATGAATACCATATCATTTTTACTAATGGAATACACTTTATTATCAATAAAGTAATTCATTTCATTTCCCAGATAATAATATATTTCATAAAAGTCGTGATAGTGATCCCACCTTTTGGAAGTATTGGATAAATCATTGGTTCTGTTAACTAATAGATTTTCATCAAAAGTTTTAAAAATATAGGGATCATGCATACTAACACCGCCTTTCATGTAATAAGAGTTGCTACATGTATTATATGTTATACCTAATATATTGTAAAGAAGTGAAAAATTTTTAACATATGTACCTGTAGCAGTTCACATAGTCATAAAGCGAAAGCTTTATTATATAAAAAGTACCTTGTAATATGGTAAAAATAGAAAAGATTAATGAAAACAGAAAAGATTAATGAAAACAGAAAAAATTAATGAAAACAGGTTTAAAAGAAACATATTAAGAAAGGATAGATTGCTAAGATGAACATTAAAATACTAAAAGACTCAATTGAATTAGGACAGGAGGCTGCAGCGTATTCTGCCCATATTATTAACAGAGCCATAGCTGAGAAAGGAAAGGCAAGAATTATTCTTTCTACTGGTGCTTCCCAATTTGACACACTAAAAGCACTGATTGAGTCAGACATTGATTGGAGTAAAGTGGAAATGTTTCATTTAGATGAATACATAAATTTGCCCATCAGTCATCCGGCAAGTTTCAGAAAATATTTAAAGGAACGTTTTATTGACAAAATTAATCTGAAATCTGCTTACCTGGTAAATGGAGAGGGAAACATAAAAGAAACCATAGAAGAATTGACCAAAGAAATCAGAAAGGAACCTATTGATTTAGGACTTATTGGAATAGGAGAAAATGCACATATTGCATTTAATGATCCACCGGCAGACTTTGGGACAGAAGAGGCTTATATTGTAGTAAATCTGGATGAAGCCTGCAAAAAGCAACAGGTTTCTGAAGGCTGGTTCCCATCGATTAATGAAGTACCTGGCCAGGCAATTTCCATGACGGTATATCAAATCATGCAGTGCAAGAATATAGTTTCCAGTGTTCCTTTTAAAGTAAAGGCCAATGCTATTAAAAATATGATGGAGAATCCGGTTACCGACCGTATACCTGCAACAATACTTAAAATGCATAACAGCATGTCGCTTTTCCTGGATAAGGATTCCGCGTCTTATTTATAGAATAAAAGTTTTGGTATAAAATGTATAAAATAAAAATATAAAGTATAATGATTGTGAAGCAATTCGCTTTGCAAATAGTATGCTGATGCCTTAATATAGGGTGCTTCAGCAGAATGGAGATTTTTATGAAAAGAATCTTATTTAAAAATGCCAGAATTATAACAACCACAGGTATTAAGCAGGGAGAACTTTTGACGGCAGGAAACATAATTCACAAAGTTGTATATAACGATGCTATTCAAGAACCATATGATGAAATTATAGATGTAGAGGGAAAATACCTTTCTCCCGGATTTATTGATATCCATACCCACGGAGGAGGGGGATACGATTTTATGGATGGGAGCTTAGAAGCTATTTATAACGCTTCTAAGTTACATATGCAGTATGGAACCACTTCCATTGTACCAACTACTATTACAGGTACTCATAAATCCTTACTTGATTTTACTGACTTATTTAATCAAGTAGATTTAAGCAGAGAAGGCTGCCCAAATATTTTAGGGTTACACCTGGAAGGACCCTATTTTTCATATAATCAAAGAGGAGCCCAAGATCCAAAATATCTAAGAAATCCGGACAAAAAGGAATATCTGGAGGTGCTGGCTAAAACAAACCGAATTATCCGCTGGTCTTTTGCAGTAGAATTAGAAGGTGCCAAAGAATTTCTTCGTGTACTTAGAGAACAGGGGATTGTTAGTTCCCTTGCACATTCGGATGCCACTTGCGAAGAAGTATATGAAAGTTTTGAAAATGGTCTGAGTGCATTGACTCACTTTTACTCTGCAATGTCCACAGTAACCAGAAAGAATTCTTATCGGGTGGCGGGGGCTATTGAAGCAGGTTATCTTCTGGATGAATTATATGTGGAAGTAATTGCAGACGGAAAGCATTTGCCGAAAGAATTACTTCAATTAATTTATAAAATAAAAGGTCCGGATAAAATATGCCTTGTTACAGATTCTATGCGGGGGGCAGGTATGCCTGACGGCAGCTATGTCTTAGGTAATAAGGATACCGGATTGGATGTAATAGTAGAGGATGAGGTAGCAAAACTACCGGACAGAAGTTCCTTTGCAGGAAGCGTGGCAACCGCAGACAGGCTTGTACGAACCTTTTACAGATTAACGGAGGCTCCTTTATATCAGGTTGTGAAGATGATGACTTTTAACCCCGCAAGACTCCTTAAAATAGATTCTTCCAAAGGCTCTATTGGAGAAGGTAAAGATGCAGATTTAATTATTTTCGATGAGAATATTCAGGTTGATTTTGTTATGGTAAAGGGAAAGATTAATAAAAATTAAATGAAATAGATTTATTATAAATGAAGAAAAAAAGAAGAAAAATCTTGCCAGTTAAGCCCAAGCAGCTACTGTAGTAACATGGATATTTATTTGAATTATGGACTGGGAATCAGAAAACTGATTAACAGAATTTTTATAAAAAGAACCCCGATTAACCACTCCTCGTCAATGAGACAGTGAGTGATTAATCAGGGTTCATATTATCTTATTCCTACCTCTTTAGCAGCTTGTTCCCAATACTTATCGGGAATATCAGGCCAGTTAGCTGTACCGGTTTCTTCCTTACATAATTCTGTAGCACGTAACAATACAGGCATTGTTCGGTCTTTTCCTGTTCTCAATACTTCCAGTGTAAGAACAGTCCACATAGGAGCCTTCCAATCAAGTCCACATTCCTTGTATCCTTCCAATACTTTTTCTACATTATATTCTAATTGGACAAATTCTTCTTCCCAAACGCCATATTTACCATGTAAAATTGCATATTGTGTTCTGCCGTTATAGTACCAGGGGACGCCAACAGAGCCGGGGTTGATTAATTTTTTATTACCGTACTGAAAAGTACTTTGAACGTGAGTATGTCCACATAGGAGTAAATCGGTATCCAGATTTTTTAAAGCAGTAATGGTATTTTCTTTACCTTTCTGAAGTAATTCTCTTGTTGAAGTCAAGGAGCCATGACAGAAAGAAATAGAAGGATATCCGGCAATCTGTAATTCCCCTTTATTATCCAATCTTTCAAAAAAGTCAAGATCTCGTCCCGTAAGATTTTCATAAGTATATTGAAGAGATCCGCAGCAGGAACTGTAATACCAGCCTTTTTCTCCAGCTTTTCGATAATCAAGCATATATTCTTCTCTATTACCCCGAATAAACCAGCAATTGTATTTATCCTGTAATTCATATAGCAGGCTCATTGTTTTTTGTGGATATGGACAATCACTAATATAATCGCCTAAAAAGATAAAGTGTATAATTTCTCTGTGTAAAGCATGCTGGATGCATCTTTTTAAGGCAGTATGGTTACTGTGTATATCACTTAAAATAGCTATGTTCATTTTATTCCTCTTATAATATCATTTTGTAATTTCTTAATATAATGGACGGTTTTAATTATTAAGGCAGTAAAATTATCCGATTTATTATTATAATGTAAATGACCTTCAAGAGTATAGAATGATTATGATTTACACTAACTCATATAATCCTATACTCTTGAAGGTCACGTTTACTATTTTCAAGGGAAAGCACCAATTAAAGCTTTGTTACATTTGCTGCTTGAGGTCCTTTTTCGCCGTCTACTACTTCAAATTCAACTTCTTGTCCTTCTTCTAAGGCTTTGAAGCCTTCCATATTAAGCGCTGAAAAGTGAACGAATACGTCATTGCCTTCTTCGTCAGTAACGAAACCAAAACCCTTTTTTGCATTAAACCATTTAACTATACCCTTTTTCATAAAAACCCTCCTAAAACATAAAAAATATTCTATCGATACAAAAATATAACGATATAAATAATTTATCACATAGAAAGAAAAATGTCAAATTATTCTTAAAATAGAAAAATTTACACATATAAAGGCATGAATCAAGAAACAAATTTTAAAGTAATTTTTAATCAATTTCTTAACTGTTATTAAAATGCTTTTAATAGAGTATGTATATATTAGTACTATCAAAATCTTATCCAGTATTGTATAATAAATACAAAATACAAATCTTTACCATGTAAAACATAGAAAAGTTTATGCATGTTCCTGAAAGTAAGGAGGAGTTCTTTTGTTAACAGTATTTCAAGTATGTTTTTTTGTGGGTATAGGGCTAATGCTGCTATCCCTGATATTCGGTAATATTTTTGAAGTAATTGGTATTGATGGTCTGGACTTGGATTTTGATATTGGACTTGGTATTTTTATTCCAATCAGCCCAATTTTACTGATATTTTTTGTAACCGTATTTGGAGGAGTAGGGTGGCTTATATTGTATAACTTTCCGACGTTGAGCGTAATTTTAATTGTACTTTTTGCTCTTGCTGCCGGAATAGCAATGTCCACATTAATGAATCTATTTGTTATCAGGCCTTTAAAGAAAGCACAAAATACAAGTACACCTGATTTAGAGGACCTTGTGGGGCTTCGTGCTACGGTTAGGGAAGCAATATTAGAAAATGGCTTTGGAGAAATATCCTATGTGATAAATGGAAACAGCTACACATCTCCTGCCAAAGGTATTCACGGAGAGGCGTTTAAAGCGGGACAGGAAGTGGTAATATGCTGGATAACAGATTATATATTTTATGTGTCACTTTTTGATATTTAGTGTAGGTCTTTTGGAATCTGCATGAATATAAATAATTAAACAAGGAGGATAAAGTATGGAAGCAATTTATATTGCAGGAATTGTTATTGGGGTCATCTTGCTTTTTATTATTCTGATTACCACCATGTGGAAAAGGGTTCCCCAAGACAAAGCACTTGTTGTAACCGGTTTAAAGAAAAGGGTCATATCCGGTGGAGGCGGATTTGTTGTACCTTTACTGGAGCGTACCGATAAAATCTCGTTGGAAAACATGAAGATTGAGGTTAGAACGGAAAGTGCAATGACGGAACAGGGGGTTGATATCCGTGCAGATGGTGTTGCAGTTATCAAAGTTAAGAGTGATAAAGAAAGTATTCTAAGTGCCATCGAGCAGTTTAATACGGGCAGAGAGCAACAAACCATCGACATTATTAAAGATACTTCCAAAGACGTACTGGAAGGAAAGCTTCGCGAAATTATTTCCAAAATGTCCGTTGAAGAGATTTATAAGGACAGAGAAAAATTTGCTTCCCAGGTTCAGGAGGTTGCAGCAGTTGGACTTGCAACTATGGGATTGGAATTAAAGGCATTTACCATCCGTGATATATCTGATAAAAACGGATATCTGGAAGCACTGGGTAAACCAAGAATTGCAGAAGTTAAAAGAGATGCAGCAGTAGCAGAGGCAGAAGCAAAAAGAGAAACACAGGTTAAAACCTCCGAATCCGAAAGGCGGGGAGCGGAAGCCAAGATTTTAGCAGATACCCACGTTGCAGAAGCTAGTAAAGAAAAAGAATTAAAGGTTCAGGCTTATCGTGAAGAACAAGAAACAGCAAAGGCTAGGGCGGACTTGGCTTACGAAATTGAGAAAAACAAAGTAGCCAAGGAAGTAACTGAAACGGCCATGTTAGTTGAGTTAACCAGGAAGGAAAAAGAAAGCGAGATTCAGGATAAAGAAGCTGTCAGACGTGAAAAAGAACTTCTTGCCACTGTTAATAAGCAAGCAGATGCTGATGCTTACAGAATCAGCAAAGAAGCAGACGCGAGAAAATACTCTGAATTAAAAGAAGCAGAAGCATATAGTATGGCTATTAAGGTAAAAGCAGAGGCAGAAGCGGAAGCCATTCGTATCAAAGGTGAAGCAGAAGCAGCAGCTATCCGTGCCAAAGGTATTGCAGAAGCAGAGACTATGGAAAAGAAAGCGGAAGCATATAAATTATACAACAATGCAGCGGTTACCCAGATGATTGTTGAAAAACTTCCTGAAATTGCAGCCTCAGTTGCTGAGCCATTAACAAAAACTGAAAAAATTGTTATTATTGACAATGGAAGTGGTTCCGACTCCCAAGGTGCTGCAAAGGTATCCGGATATGTTACGGAAATCATCAGCCAGTTACCGGAGACAATAGAAGCCATGACGGGATTTAACTTTATGGAGGCTTTAAAATCTAAGGTATCCCGAGAAAAAGAAACAGTAGGTAGTGAAGATAATGATACAGAAGATAACAATACAGAAGCTGTTTCAGAAGCTGAAAATATAGAGGTAGTTCAAACAGAGGTATTTAATGAGGTAGAATAGCTAATGAAAAATGTCATTCTAAGAGAGAGTTCTCTCAAAGAATGACATTTTTAATATGATCTTAAATTGTTTGCTTATTATAATAGTACTTTTCACTAAGCTTACGTACAAGCTGATTTTATTAGCCTTGTTTATTCTTTTTTATCTGCTTTTTTACTTTCTTTGGCTTCATTATTGCTTTGACTTTTACTATCCTGACTTGTTTGCTCACTAGCTTCTTCTTCTGTTACAGTAACTTTGCATACATCATATTTACCATTATCAATGGATGCAAAAATATAGGTTACACCTGCTGATTTTGCTGTAATACGTCCGCCTACACTAACAGTTGCGATGGAAGTATCATTACTGGAGAATTTAGCTTCTTCTACCGTATTATTTGGTTTTAAAATAACTGTTAATGTAGTATTGCGTCCAACAGTTAATGTGATTTCTGACTTAGTTAATTTTACGCTAAGTGCAGGCGGTCCCACCGTAACTTCACATTCTAAGGTTGTAACGGTTTTAAAACCATCTTTTACAGTAACAGTAATTGTTGCATCACCAAAATCAACACCTGTTATGACTCCATCTCCATCAACCTTTGCAATGGAATCAGAACTGGATTTAAAAGTTACCTTGTGATTGTCAGTTATATTATATACTTTTAATGCATAAGTACGTTCTTTTATAATAGATACTTTCTTAACATTAAGTTTGATGTCGCTTTGCTCTGTTTGGGTATCAGAGGCTTTTGCGACTATAATATTACCGGCAACCGGAATAGGAACGAATAAAGTGAAGAATAAAAACAAGCCCAGTATAATGAAACACTTTTTAAATAAGTTATTTCTCATGGCTGTATCCTCTCCAATATATGAAATATTTAGTAAATTAAAATATTTCACTCCTCTGATCCTATGGTAAATCATAGAATCTTTTGATTATAGAGTGATTATATATTCAATTTTTGTCAGAATGATGGCAAATCTTAAAAAAAACGTAAGAATTTAATAAAGGTTTAAAGCATATTCTTTGTTTTTACTCTTGTTTTTAAACATGAACTTACGATATAATAAATACTATAGTTTTTTAGAAGAAAAGGTTTTATGATACAATTTATCTGCCTTTTCTTTTTGGATTGCATAAAAGGCAATTAGAAGCATTTATCAAAATGATTGCTGAATAAATATAGAAGTATACATTTCATGTATAAAGTAATAATAAGGAGGATGTGCTATGCAATATATACTAATAGCAGATGATAATCATGATATTACCGATGTATTATCTACTTATACGAAAAAAGAAGGATATGAGCCGGTGGTTGCTTATGATGGAGAAGAAGCCTTAAGGTTATTTGAACATTATAATCCGGCAGCCGTGCTTTTAGATGTTATGATGCCGAAAGAAGATGGCTATGAGGTCTGCCGGAAGATCAGAGCTAAATCCAATGTTCCTGTTATTTTAATTACAGCCAGAGGGGAAGACTTTGAAAGAATTATGGGATTGGACATAGGGGCAGATGATTATATAGTAAAACCTTTCAGCCCAAGTGAGGTTATGGCAAGAATCAGAGCAGTATTAAGAAGAATGACCAGAACCGAAAAAGACATAAAATCCGGCAATACCATAACAATAAGCAATTTGATAATTAATCTGGATGAATATACATTACATATCGGAGAAAAAAAGGTATCCCTTACAAAGAAAGAAATAGAAACTATGTGGACCCTTGTTAAGAATCCGAATAAGGTATTTACTAGAGATAATTTATTAGACAGCCTGTGGGGATTTGATTATTTTGGAGACAGCAGAACCGTGGATTCCCACATCAAACGTTTAAGAGCGAAGTTGGATAAAGTAGAACATCCGAATTGGGAAATCAAAACAATCTGGGGAGTAGGATACAAATTCGAAGTGGAAGAATAAACGCCTGTGACTATGAAGGAAAAAGTAGATATGCAAAAAATGAATAAGGTAAAAGCAAAAAATAGACTTTTTGTAAAAGTGTATTTTAATTATGCTGTTATGCTGACCGTTTTTGCAGTTTTAATCGGTATTATTTTCATGAAATTATATGAAACCAATACCATGAATGATTATAAAGAGAAACTGGAAAAACAAGCAAAAAGTATTACCCGACGTCTGCAGCAGGCCATTATTAATGATGAGGAAAAAAGTTATCTGGAATATCTTGTAATACTTGGTGAATTAGATGATGAAGAGCCGGATGTTTGGACAATATCTAATCCAAATGCTGCAAAGCCCATGGATAAAAGTCTGGAGAATGTAGTAATGGATGATATAGACCTGCCGGGAGATGCCATAGAAGTTATTGAAGGTGTATTTCGTCTGAATCAGACCATGTCCAGGAATGGCTATTATGAGCAGTTTGGCGGTGTTTCTGCAATTGTAGGGGAACCCATTCGCGTCAATGGCGAAGTAGTGGGAATTGTTATGCTGGTTTCTCAGGTAGCTGGGCAGAATAAAATAATTAAAGATAGTATGTCTTTGATTATCCTCAGTATTTTAGTGGCACTGTTTATATCTTTTATTATTGCTATAGTATTTGCTAAAGGATTATCCAATCCTATATCAAAAATGCGCATTACTGCTTTAGAACTGGCTAATGGGAAATACCAAAGTAAAACGGATATTGACAGACAGGATGAAATAGGAGATTTGGCAAGATCTATTGATATTCTGGCGGGCGAATTGTCGGAAAATGAAAAGGAAAGACAAAACAGGGATCAAATGCGTATAGATTTCTTCGCAAATGTATCTCATGAACTTCGTACGCCCATAACTGTTATTCGTGCATATACGGAAACTTTAGTGGATGGGGTGGTAACTGACCCGGAGAAAGTAGCCCAGTATTATGACAGAATGTTAAAGGAATGCAAGGGTATGGAACGCCTGGTAGGGGATTTGCTATTGCTTTCTAAAATGCAGAACCCTGATTTTATAATAGAAAAAGAACCTGTAAATGTGGTTCAGATATTCGATGATTTAATCAGAAGTGTCTCTGCCATCAGCAGTGAAAAGAATATTGCCGTTGAAATGAACCGTGACCGGAATGTTTATATGATGATGGGTGACTACGACCGATTGAGACAAATGTTTCTTATTATTTTGGATAATGCCATTAAGTTTACACCGGAAAATTCCTCCATACACATAAATTTATCAATAAAGGATAAACTAAGAGTATCCATTCAGGATGAAGGAATTGGAATACCGGAAGAAGATTTAAAGAGTATATTTAATAAGTTCTATAAATCAAAATTAAAGCAAAATGAAAAAGGCTCTGGCCTTGGCCTTGCAATTGCCAGACAAATAGCAATAAAACATGGCGGTACCATTGAAGTTTATAGTGAAGTTGGGGACGGAACGGAGTTTGTATTCTATTTTCAATGTTTAGAGGATTACGTTGGGGAACTTGATATCTGACCTTTATGATATATTTTTCATGAAGAAGGAATGGATAAGCTGTTCGTTTCACTGTATTTAATTAAAGAAAGAAATTGACTTGTTTTGTCTCAAATTATTGTATTTAGACAGGTTCTGTATTGTACATTTTTTGACATAAATACTTGAACATTACATTTAAATGAGATATAATAAATACAAAGATAAGGTTCCTGGAATGTTCGACAACTCTCGTTATTTTGAACCTACATGATTTAAAAAGGGACTCCTACATTAGTAAGATTATGTCAGGCCACCGTTTGCAGTGGAAGACAGAGGCTTATTTGCGGAAACCCACCTAGCTTGGCTAGGAGTCAAAATACGAGAAACGGCGTTTCGGGTACCTTAACCAAAGAGAAAGGGCAGCAGTAGCTGCCTTTTTTAGAATTCAAAATCTGAAAGGCATTGGTGCTGATATGAAAGATGGATTTATTAAGGTTGCAGCCGCTACCCCTAAGATTCAGGTAGCAGGATGTAATTTCAATGGAGACAGAATAAAAGAAATTATTGATATTGCAGAAGATAATCAGGTGAAGGTCTTAGTTTTTCCTGAATTATGTATTACAGGCTATACCTGCGGTGATTTATTTTTACAGGACACTTTACTTAATAGTGCAAAAGAACAGCTTATGAGCATTGTGGATTATACGAAAGGTTTGGACGTAGTTGCAGCAGTAGGGCTTCCTATATGTAAAGATGGAAAGCTGTATAATGTAGCAGCAGTGATACAGAATGGAGAACTACTGGGCTTGGTTCCGAAGAAACATCTTCCTAACTATTCTGAATTTTATGAAGCAAGACATTTTAATCCGGGTAATATTAACCCTGAATATATAAAGGTAAGAGAGAAAGAGGTGCCCTTTGGAACTAATATATTGTTTCGCTGCATGAACCTGCCTGCTCTTACTATTGGTATAGAGATATGTGAAGATTTATGGGTACCTAATCCGCCAAGTGTAGGACATACTTTAGCAGGTGCAAGTTTAATTCTTAATTTATCTGCCAGTGATGAAACTACCGGAAAAGATATTTATAGACGGGACTTAGTAAAAAATCAATCAGCCAGATTAGTATGCGGATACATTTATGCAGATGCAGGAGAAGGAGAATCCACTACGGACCTGGTATTTGCAGGGCATAACTTAATTGCCGAGAATGGCACTGTATTAAGTGAGTCAATGCGGTTCGAGAATCAGTTTATAACATCCGAAATAGATATTCAAAGGTTAATGAATGAACGCCGCAGAATGTCAACCTTTATTCCAGTGGGACAGCAGGAACATGTTGTGGTGGAGTTTCAGTTTAATAAAATTATGGATTTGCACGAAATTGCTTTATCAAGACACATTGATAAAGCACCCTTTGTACCGGGCATAAAGGCTGACAGAGATAGACGATGTGAGGAAATCAGTAATATTCAGGCATATGGATTGAAGAAAAGGATGGAACATACGGGCTTAAAATCAGCGGTAATTGGATTATCCGGTGGTCTTGATTCTACTTTGGCTTTGCTTATTGTTTGTAAAGCTTTTGATTTATTGGGATTAGACCGAAAAGGTATCATTGCAGTAACTATGCCTTGTTTTGGAACAACGGACAGAACTTATCAAAATGCTTTGTCACTGGCAAAACACCTTGGAGCTACCTTAAAGGAAATTCCGATTAAAGAGGCAGTTACCCTTCACTTTAGAGATATTGGACACGACAGCAAAGTTCATGATATAACTTATGAGAATTCCCAGGCAAGAGAGCGCACCCAGATACTTATGGATATCTCCAACCAATGCAATGGTTTGGTAATTGGAACCGGAGATATGTCAGAACTTGCACTTGGGTGGGCTACCTATAACGGTGACCACATGTCCATGTATGGAGTAAACGCCTCCGTACCAAAAACTTTAGTACGGTATCTGGTATCCTACTTTGCGGAGACGGCAAATGCTGCAAAAGAAGATTCTTTAAAAGATGTACTTCTGGATATATTAGATACGCCGGTAAGTCCTGAGCTATTACCGCCGGTAGATGGAAAGATAGCACAAAAAACAGAGGATTTGGTTGGCCCTTATGAACTCCATGACTTTTTCCTGTATTATATATTACGCTTTGGTTTCACGCCGTCAAAAATATTCCGGTTAGCGGTTGCTGCTTTTCAAGATGAATATGAGAAAGAGATAATATACAAATGGCTTACGACCTTTTACCGCCGATTTTTTTCACAACAATTTAAACGCTCTTGTTTACCGGATGGACCCAAAGTTGGTTCCGTAGCCCTTTCGCCCAGAGGTGATCTTCGTATGCCAAGCGATGCAAGTGCAGCATTATGGCTGGAGGATTTGCAAAAGATAAATTTAGAATAGGGTTGTCCATTGTAAAACTGTCATTCTGAGCGTAAATTCAGCATAGATGAATTAAGCGAAGAATCTCCTTATAAAGGTAAGATTCTTCGTATATAGAATTCAGCCATGCTGAATTTACGCCCAGAATTACAATTTATTTTTATGTACTACTTATCCGAAACAACTTTTTCTGCTTTGGCTATAGTTGCTTTTACTGCATCAAGAAGCAATTGCTGGGTATATTTGTGATTATCGGATATGGTAATGGAATCAAGGCTAACACCATCTTCTAATTGTTCAATAATGTCGTTTAAAGCAGGCTCTAATAGTGGATACATAGTAGTGACAGCCTCATCAATGTTTACAACACGTATCGAATTAATGTGTTCTTCATCCAGTACAACTTCTATGTTAAGTGATGTGTCGTTCATAAGAATAGATGAAGTCCATACGCCGGGGGTATATTGGGTAGATGCCATGGTAGGTGCAGTATCCTCCTTCTTGTTCAGGAACATTATAATAAGTAAAAGGATTAGAAGAATGCCCAAACCAGCAAATATTGCCGTATATATAATTTCTTTTAAGTGAATTACGAAAATCTTCGTTTTTGACATATGATGCACCATGCCTTTCTGGTATAAGTTCAGTTATGCTTTATATATCTTATTAAAGAAAAAGAAAAATTATGATTACTTTTTCCCCGGTAATTCAAATCAAAACATATTAAAATAATCCATAAAAACTACGAAAGATAAGACAAAAAGAGATTCTCCGCTATGATGAAAGGGTAGAATCTCTTATTAAAATATTTATGGATGACAGCCTTATTTTAAGAAGTTATATTGCAGTCAATATTTGACCAAATCACAGGTCAAGATAAGGCTTTTAATTTCTTTAAACTGTAGAATAATAAACAGCCGGAAGTGGATGCAGAAATAAGATCTGCAATAGGCTCAGAGTAGAATACACCTATAACTCCAAAAAAGTTAGGTAATATAATTGCTAAAGGAATTAAAAGGATTACCTTACGTAAAAGAGCAATAAATAAGGATTTTCCCGCTTGGCCGGTTCCTACAAAGAACATTTGAGAGGACATTTGCACTCCAAATAACCACATACCACCCATAAATATCGGAAGAATCTTAGTGACTAAGTTTAATAATTCATGTTCCGAAGTAAAGATTCTTGCAAATAAATGGGGGAAGAAGAATACCAGCACATAATATCCGGCAGTAGCACCAACAGTGATTTTTAAAGACAATTTCATAGTCTCTTTTAAACGATCATATTTACCTGCCCCATAATTGTAACTAACAATTGGCTGTGTTCCCTGAATGAATCCCTGAATTGGAATTGTTAATAATTGCATAACACTTTGCATAATGGTCATGGCACCTACGTACATATCACCACCATATTTTAATAAACCATTATTAAATACAATTAATATAGCAGACTCGGTAACCTGCATGGTAAAAGAGGAAATCCCCAAGGAAATTGTTTTTATCGTATAATTTAAATTTAACTTAAGATATTTTAATCTTATACGAATAATGGACTTTTTGGAGATTAAAAAGAATACAACATAAGCTGCACTTAAACCTTGTGAAAATACGGTAGCAATAGCGGCTCCTTTAACGCCCATACCGAAGCCATAGATAAGGATTGGATCTAATACAATATTTGTAATGGCTCCGATTAATACCGTAAGCATAGCAATCTTGGTTTGTCCTTGGCAGGTAATAAACAGGTTTAGTCCTAAAGCAAACTGTACAAAGATAGTACCATATAGATAAATAGTAGTATATTCGTTAGCATAGGAATACGTAATATCACTTGCACCAAACAGATAAAGTAAAGGTTCTTTAAATATTAATACACTTATAGTTAAGGCAATGGATAAGATGGTTAATATAACCGTTCCGGTACCTAATATTTTTTCTGCTTCTTCTTTATCATTTTTACCTAAGGCAATAGCAGCTAAAGGTGCCCCGCCTCCCCCTACCAACATGCTAAATGCGGATACAATAAGTATTAAAGGTGCACTAACACCCAAGCCGGTTAGAGCATCTGCGCCAACCTCCGGAATATGGCCAACATACATACGGTCAACAATATTGTATAAAACATTAATTACCTGGGCAATGATGGTAGGAAGAGACAAACGAAACATTAGCTTGCCGATTTTTTCAGTACCCATACTTGAATTTTGTTCCAAAACTAATTCATCCTTTCACTTTAGAATATTTTGTTTCATCTTTTCTAAGATTTCCTGAAAGGCGAGAAACTCTTCTTCCGATATGTTACCTGCTAATTCTTTCATAAAATTACTTCGTAAAGTTCTAAGATTCAAAGCAATTTCTTCGCCTTTTTCAGTTAGCTTTAAATGGGTGAAACGTCTATCTTCCTGATCCGGTTCTTTTCTTATGTAACCCTGATCTGTCAGAGAATCCACGGAACGGGTTAAAAGCGACTTTGAAGCACCGGTTTCTTTTACAAAATCAATAGCGGTATCCGCTTTGTTATTGGCAAGAAAAAGCATTAAGTTCATTTCATTAGGTGAAAATGAAGAATCTTTCATGGATTCTTGAATAAACTGCCAATATGTTTTTGCAATATAAGAAAAATGAATAAGAATGTTAATATTTTCTTTCATAAGAACCTCCATTCTGACGCTTTAGCGCCTTGGGATAAGGATAATAATTTGTGCGCAGGCATAAATTGCCGGCTGAAAAAACAATGTTTTTCAACCTAACCTCCTTCCGAATAAAAACATTATATAATATAATAGTTCAAAAGTAAACTATTATATTAGAATTAAATAAAGTATACTTTTATAAAAGGAGAGATAATCATTGATTTAAATAATAACTTGTATTATATTATAAATAGGAATTTTTGGTATATAAAATAGAGACTAGAAATGAATGAAACCTAAGAAATGGAAGGTAAATATATATGGAAGAAATTATTGTATTAAATATAAATTTTAAGTTTGGTGATACGGAAGATGTAATTTATCCGGTTATTTTAAAGGATAATAAGGAAATGGTACTGGTTGACTGCGGATATACAGGATTTATGCCTGTTATAGAAGAGGCCATGAAAGAAAAAGGCTTGGATTGTAACCAGCTTACCAAGATATTCATAACTCATCACGATCATGATCATATGGGGACATTGGCAGATTTTAAATCAAAATATCCTAATATTAAGGTTGTCGCAAGTGAAACTGAAGCACCTTATATTGGAGGGGAAAAGAAATACCTGCGTTTGGAACAGGCTGAAGCAATGCAAAGCACCTTAAGCGGAGAGCAGAAGGCATTTGGAGAGGCATTTTGTGAAATTTTAAGAAAAGTAAAACCGGTTAAGGTGGATATTCTTGTACACGGAGGTGAAAATATGGACTGGTGCGGAGGTTGCGAAATCATTGAAACTCCAGGACATACCCCTGGTCACCTATCTTTGTATATAAAGAATCAAAAGACTATGATAACCGGAGATGCTGCCGTATTAGAAAATAATCAGTTGGTTATTGCTAATCCTCAATATACCTTAAACCTGGATCATGCAAAAGAATCACTTGCAAAACTAATGAATTGTGATGTGGAGACATTCATTTGCTATCATGGGGGAATATTAAGAAAGTCTTAGAAAGAATAATCACTATACAATTAATGATATAAATG
Source organism: Anaerocolumna sp. (assembly GCF_032079385.1). Lineage (NCBI taxonomy): Bacteria > Bacillati > Bacillota > Clostridia > Lachnospirales > Lachnospiraceae > Anaerocolumna > Anaerocolumna sp. The sequence goes on along the minus strand of NZ_DAMAUC010000031.1, from coordinate 8,253 downwards.
ATGTTATCTCAGTATACAGGAGGTGTCAAAGTTATATGACCATTCCGGAAATTAAAGTTAAGATATCAGATATAGAATACAATACTCAGTCAATTGCGGAATTACTATATCCTGATTTTTCTGAGAAGAATAATACTCTGCCCTTTAAGGAAAGGGTATTTCGTGCATTTCCTCAATTAGCTGCAGCCATAAAACTTGGTATGACCAAGGAAGATATTTATGATGTAGTTAAGAAAATGATGTGCAGTGAGTACGAAAAAAATAATAAGGAAATGAAGGAAAGAGAAAAAGAAATTTTTTATAAGCTTTCAGTATTTCAATCTGCTATTATTCCTAAGATGTTAGATTTGTTTGAGGTTGAATGGCCCAAGGAACATCCGGAGATTACATGTTATTTGGGGCTGTATGCAGTTTTCCCAAGAAATGTGCTTACCAAGGAATATTGGATACATTATAAGACTGCAGAAGAAGTTATTATGCGGGCATCCGTACATGAGATAAATCATTTTATATTATTTGAAAAGTGGAAGGCAATGCATGGGTACACATTATTGGAGCAGCCCTCTTATCCAGATGTGTTATGGTTCTTGGAGGAAATGGCCGTTGATCCTACTTTAAATATAAAAGAAATGCAGGAAGTGGCACCATATCCCCAAAAAGCTTATGAAGTTTTTTATAGTAACACTATAAATGATAATCCTATCGAAGAGTATATTATAAAATTATTTAAAGAACGAGAAAATATGGCTGACTTTTTAAATAAGGCATATCTATTTATTGAGGATAATCATAAAGATATCATTACTAAATGTGGATAGATTTAGTTTAGAGTGTATGCATTTTAGTGACTTGATAGTTGATAGTATAGTAAGCTATGAGGAATTTAAATAATACATGGATAAGGGGAAATAGTATGAAGTCGTAAAACGTGTCCCAATTATTCGGAGAACATTTGGTATAAATATAACCAGGGGGATAAAATAATGATGGATTGCCACATTCATATTGAGAGGGGACCATATACTTTTGAATGGCTAAATGAATTTATTCAAACAGCAGTAAAACAGGGCCTTGATGAAATTTATTTATTGGAACATAGTCATAGATTTATTGAATTTATGGACATGTATGAGTCTATATGTAATTATAATGATTATCAACGAGAGTGGTTCAAGCGGAAAAATCACGGGAACTTATCTATCCAAAGTTATATTGATCTGATTAATCAGGCAAAGCAAATAACGTATCCAATTAAAGTAAGGTTTGGATTGGAAGTTTGTTATTTTAAAGATTATGAAAATCTGATTAAGGAAGTTACAAGTAGTTACCCATACGATTTTATTACCGGCTCTGTTCATTGGATTGACGAATTCGGATTTGACCACAGGAAAGAACTTTGGAATTCTATAGACGTTGATAAAGCTTATAGAAGATATTACGAAATAATGGAAAGTTTAATTTCAAGTGGTTTATTTACCGGTGTTGCTCATCCCGATAGTATTAAAGTTTTTGGTCATAAACCTTCCTATGATCTTTTAGATACTTATAACAAATTGGCTCATTTATTAAATAAATATCATCTATATGCAGAACAGAGCGGAGGGTTGCATTTAAATTACAGTAAGGATTGTGAATGTGGAATGAACAGAGGGATGCTGGAAGTATTCAAAAGTAAAGGAGTCAGGATTCTGACTGCATCAGATGCTCATAGTCCCAAAGATGTTGGAGCAAATATTGTAGAATTGCAAAGTCTGTTGGAAGCATAGAGAAAAGCATATCTATTCGGCGAAGTTTGCACTTCGGGATTATTATGGTAAATCAAATGGCTAAATAGAAAAAAATGTTAGAGTATATGGAACATACATGAGATTAAAAAATGAAGAAATACTTATTTATAATACTTATTTTCACAATACCATTGTCATTGAGCATATAATATATTGTATCAATTATGTGGAGTATGTATAAATCTTGGCAAACAATTATATGCCTATAACAATAATATCGAAATACATTCCGGTAATGTATATTTATTATATAATCGATGATAAACCTATTACAGTTTGTGTAGAAGGCAATTATGCAAGCTGGAAATATATGGATGAGCATGGTATGGAATCACATACAATAGCAGAAAATCTGAGTCATCCTTTAGATATAGTAGATTTGCTTACAAAAATAAAGATACCTTATAGTGTTAGGACATTAAAACTAAGTTTCTCATTTAGACCAACTTCTTATAAGGTACTATATTGGCCGGAGTGCTATGCGGGAATAAGGGAAAATTATTATACAAATTACAAATATTCGGATGTAATGAAAGACAATTTGATTATACCTTTAGGAGAATCAGGGTATATATTTCAGGTTCAGGCAACTTGGCCTCAGGGTGAGGCGTATTATGATTTTTATGTATCAAAATATAATACGTATTCTATAATGGTTTAAGGTGTTGCTAGTCGTTCATCATAAAACGACAATACATTAAGGAGCCTTCAGTCTGAAGTGCTCCTTTACTTAGAAGAAAAATATAATTATCTATAAACTTTATATTGTTAACTAATATGGTTTTGAATTAACCATACAGCGAATTGTAAATTAAAGGAATTGCTATTAGATATGCACTTATTATTGCTAATCCAGTATAAAATTTTGAATCTTTGCCTTCACTTTTGATTGCCTTAATAATACCAATTATTAAGGTTACTGGGGTAATAAAAACTCCATACATTCCAATCATGGAAATTACTCTTAATATCTGGTCCATTTAATCCCCTCTCACAAATAAATTATATAATTTTACGGCAGCAGTTGTATTGGAATATTGTACTGTAATTCTGATAGAATAGTAAAATACACGACCATTGGGAAAAAGCAACATTTTAAGTATATATTTTCACTTTATGCCAATAGGCTAGTATCTGTAAGATACTGTATATGGTTGTTATTTTTAAAAAGAAATGTTAGTATTATCGTAATAGAAAAAAGATATTTGATTATTTATAGATAAACATTACTTATGAAATAAGTTTATATAAACTTAAATGTACGATGTAAGGAGGCTAAGAAACATGTCATTACAGCTGATTCTAGGAAGTTCCGGAGCAGGAAAATCTTATCAACTATATAAGGAAGTAATAGCAAAATCCATGGATAATCCAGACACCAATTACCTGGTTATCGTACCGGAACAGTTTACACTACAGACACAGAAAGATATTGTTTCCATGCATCCAAAGAGCGGTACTATGAATATAGATATTTTAAGTTTTCTTCGCCTTGCTTACCGGATATTTGATGAGGTGGGTGGAAATGATGTACCAGTTCTTGAAGATACCGGTAAAAGCATGGTACTTCGTAAGATTGTGGCCAATAAGAAGAGAGAATTAGAACTATTTAATCATGATGTTCAAAAGCAGGGTTTTATTGATGAACTAAAATCACTGATTTCTGAAATTTATCAGTATAGCATTGGGATAGAGCAGCTTCAGGAGATGGAAGAGTTGGCTAAGAATAAACCAATGCTTCGGGCAAAGCTCCATGATATTGTTGTTATTTATAATGGCTTTAAAGAATATATGAATGAGAAATACATAACAGCGGAAGAAATTCTGGATGTTCTATGTAATGTGATAGATCAATCACAGATGATATCCAACAGTATAATATGTCTGGATGGGTTTACGGGATTTACGCCGGCGCAGTATAAACTATTGACCATTTTAATGAAGAGAGCCAAAAAGGTTCTTATTACGGTAACGATTGATCCAAGAGAAGATATCCGTAAAGTAGATGAAGAATTTAAGCTGTTTCATTTAAGTAAGAAAACAATTAAGCGATTAATGGATATGGCGAAGGAGGAAGATACTCACATAGATAATCCAGTCTATGCAGAAGAGTTGTCTTCTAAAGTACCTTACCGTTATCTTAATAGTCCGCCATTGGCTGCCCTGGAGCGAAATATTTTCAGATATCCAAGTGTAAGTTATGATAAGGAACAGGACAGCATTCGTATTCATGCTGCCCATGAAGGTAAGAAAGAGATTGGATATGTGATTCGGGAAATCAAACATTTAATCCGAACAGAGAATTATAGATATCAGGATATTGCACTGATTACCGGAGATATTGCAGTTTATGGAAGAATCGCGGAACAGGAATTTGAAAAGGCAGGCATTCCTTGTTTTATTGACCAGAAAAAAGATATTTTATCCAATCCTTTTGTGGAACTGATCCGTTCCGTATTAGATATTGCAAAGAAGGATTTTGATTATGAAAGTGTATTCCGTTATCTAAGGTGCGGAATGGGAAATATAGACCGGGAAGATGCAGATATTCTGGAGAATTATGTAATTGCCCTGGGAGTTCGTGGAAGGAAGCGCTGGAATACCCAGTGGACAAGAACTTATCGGGGACAACAGGAAGGGGAACTAAACCGGATTAATGAGTTAAGGCTCCAGCTTTGTGAGGAGCTTATGCCTCTTTATGAGGTGTTGTCAGACCGTAGTAAGAATGTGGCGGAATATACAGCTGCCCTTTATGAATTTGGAGTAAAAATGGATGCAGCAGGTAAGCTTGAGAGTTACCGGAGGTATTTTGGGGAACAAAATATGTTATCTACTGCAAAGGAATATCAGCAAATCTATGGTATTGTTATAGAATTATATGAAAAATTAGTAGAACTGTTAGGGGAGGAAAAGTTATCTCTAAAGGAATATACGGAAGTTTTAGAAGCCGGACTGGCAGAAGCAAAAGTGGGCTTAATTCCTCCTGGCCTGGATCAGGTAGTGATAGGTGATATAGAGCGTACCAGGTTAAAGGATATTAAGGCCTTATTCTTTGTAGGTGTCAATGACGGTATTATTCCAAAAAGTAATACAGGGGGAGGGATCCTCTCGGATTTGGAAAGAGAGATGCTTGCAGAACACGAAATTGAAATGGCTCCTACCAGAAGACAGGCTGCATATACAGAACAATTTTATTTATATCTGAACATGACAAAACCTCAGGAGAAATTGTATGTTACCTTTAGTAAGGTCAGCGAAGACGGTAAGGCATTAAGGCCTTCTTACCTGATTGGGGTGCTTCAGAAGTTATTCCCTGAGATTACTATTGAAGAAGAGGAAGAATCTACAGAAGCATTAGAACAAATCATAGGTAATGATGGCGGCGTGGATTATTTAATTGATGGATTAAGACGGTTTCCTTATGAAGATGTATCCGATACCTGGAGGGAATTATTCCGTTATTATAATTCCAGGGAGGAGTATCAGCAGACCATACATAATCTAATTGATGCAGTATTTTATGTAAATACGGATATGGGATTGTCCAAACGGATTGCAAAGGAACTATACGGAAGCCAGCTTATGGGCAGTGTTACCAGATTTGAACAGTTTGCAGCATGTGCATTTGCCCATTATATTAGTTTTGGACTGGAGTTAAGGGAGAGGCAGGAATATCGTCTGGCGGTACCGGATATGGGGAATATTTTTCATAATGCCATTGAAGGCTTTTCCAGAAAATTAGCCTCCAGTGAATATAACTGGCATACCATTCCCGATGATATTAGGGATAAATGGGGAGAAGAATGTGTACGTGAAGCAGCAGAAGGGTATGGAAATGCCATTTTAACCAGTTCAAAGCGTCTGGAATATATCATTAAGAGAGTGGAGCGTATTACCAAGCGGACTCTTTGGGCATTGTGCCAGCAGATAAAAAAAGGAGATTTTGAGCCAGCTGCCTTTGAATTGTTTTTCTCGGACCGGAATCAATTAAATAGCCTTACTTTAGATTTATCAGGAGAAGAACGTATCCGGTTACAGGGAAGAATTGACCGTCTGGATACTTATGAAGAAAAAGACAAGCTGATGGTTAAAGTAATTGACTATAAGTCAGGAAATACCACCTTTGACCTTTTATCTGTTTATTATGGCTTGCAGCTGCAATTAGCAATTTATCTGAATGCAGCTATGGAATTATTAGAAAGGGAGAATCCGGATAAAGAGGTTATTCCCGGAGCTATTCTCTATTATAATATTGACGATCCCATTGTGGAGAAAAGCAGCCAGATAGAGGCAAGTATATTAAAAGAACTTAAGATGAATGGTATTGTAAATAGTAATAAAGACGTGGTAAAACACTTAGATCATAGTTTTAAATCCGAAGATGATGGAATTATGCCATCGGTGAAATCGGATACCATTCCCGTAGAATCCAGTAAGGACGGTTCCTTTACAAAACGCTCCAGCGTGGCAGAGATAGGACAATTAAAGAGCATGGAGGATTTTGTGAAGAAAACCGTATCTAAGTTTGGGCGAAAGATTTTAGACGGTGATACGGGAATTAAGCCATACCGGATGGGAAAACGCACTGCTTGTGATTATTGTCCTTATAGCAGTATATGCGGCTTTGATATCAGAATCGAAGGAAATAGTTACCGTAACTTACATTCCCTATCTAAGGAGGAAGTGTGGGAGGAAATGATGGAAAGGAGGAACAGGAATGGCAGGGATGAAGTGGACAGAGGAACAGAAGAAAGTAATTGATCTTAGAAACCGTAATATATTAGTTTCCGCCGCAGCAGGTTCTGGTAAGACGGCTGTGTTGGTAGAGCGTATTATATCCATGATTTCTGAGGGAGAACATCCTGTGGATATAGACAGGCTGTTAATTGTTACCTTTACCAATAAAGCAGCTGCGGAAATGCGTGAAAGAATCGGAAAAGCTATTGATAAGAAAATCCAGGAAATGCCTGAAAGTGCACATTTGCAAAAGCAAATGACTTTAATTCACAGTGCCCAGATTACCACTATTCATAGTTTCTGCCTGAATGTCATTCGAAATCATTTTAATACCATTGATTTAGACCCCTCCTTTCGAATTGCAGACGAAGCAGAGCTTACGCTGTTAAAATCCGATGTTTTAGAAGAATTACTAGAGGATTATTATGAGGAAGGTGGAGAAGACTTTCTGGATTTTATAGAAAGTTTTTCAACCGGAAAATCCGATGATGAAATAGAAGATCTGGTTTTAAAACTATATCATTTCTCTATGAGTTACCCTTGGCCGGATGAGTGGTTAGAGGAGAAAAAGAGTACATTCAACCTTAGTTCGGTAGAAGATATGAAGAAAACGGACTGGATGATAGCTTTACTTGATAATATCCATTCTATGGTTAGGGATATGATGGATAGATGCAGGGAAGCTTTAAGCATATGTAATGAAGCCGATGGTCCCGCTGCATATATTCCTGCTCTTCAATGTGATATGGGATTATTGGAGGATCTAATAAAGCTTCAGGACTATGAGGATTATGGTACCGCCCTTTCGGACTTTAAATTTGTAAGGCTTTCCGGTAAAAAGGAAGAAGGGGTAAGTGAAGATAAGAAAAGTCAGGTAAAAGCCATCCGGGATGATATTAAGAAGGTAATCACTGATCTGAAAAAGAATTATTTCTTTCAATCACCGGAGGATATGCTTGCAGACCTTCAGGCTATGAGTAGACAGGTAGAAGTGCTGATAAATTTAACTAAGGATTTTGCCGCTGCATTTGCTGATAAAAAAGCGGACAAAAACCTGGTGGATTTTAATGATTTGGAACATTTTGCTCTGAATATTCTGGTACAAAGAGAAAATGGAGTAGAGAAACCCTCTCATGCAGCAGATGAGTTAAGTGAATACTATGAAGAAATATTAATCGATGAGTATCAGGATAGTAACTTTGTTCAGGAAAAAATTCTAAACAGTATATCAAAAGAACGTATTGGAAAACCGAATCTATTTATGGTTGGTGATGTAAAGCAGAGCATTTATAAGTTCAGACTGGCAAGACCGGAATTATTTATGGAAAAATATATGGAATATAGCACAGAAGATAATCTTTATCAACGAATTGACCTTCATAAGAATTTTCGAAGCAGAGCAGTGGTATTAAACAGCATAAACTTTCTGTTTGAGCAGATTATGACCAGGAAACTGGGTAACATTGAGTATGACCATAAGGTGGCCTTGTATCCGGGAGCTGACTTTGGAACTGAAGAAATGGGAATCTCAAAGGATACCGAGCTTATGCTGATAGATATAGAGCCCAAGGAAGAAAGGGAGAATGAAGAAGAGTTTGTAGTTGATTTTAAAGAGGAAGAGGTCAGCCAGGAGGAAGAAGAATATACGGCAAAAGAAATTGAGGCAAAAGCCATTGCCAGACGGATTAAAGAGTTAACCAATCCGGAAACAGGGCTGGTTATTAAGGAT